>CAYNGM010000382.1:0-2469 GCA_964396565.1 uncultured Anaerolineaceae bacterium
TCCTCAACCCGCTCGGCGTCCCGAGCCGGATGAACATCGGCCAGATCCTCGAGACACATCTCGGCTGGGCGCTCCACGCCAAGGGCCTCAAGGCGGCGACTGCCGTGTTCGATGGCGCGACCGAGGAGCAGATCCAGCAGGAGCTGCGTGACGCGGGACTCCCGGAGACGGGCAAGGTCGAGCTGCGCGACGGTCGGACCGGCGAACGGTTCGATCGACCGATCACCGTCGGCTACATCTACATGCTCAAGCTCCACCACCTCGTCGAGGACAAGATCCACGCGCGGTCCACCGGCCCGTACAGCCTGATCACCCAGCAGCCGCTGGGCGGCAAGGCCCAGTTCGGCGGCCAGCGCTTCGGCGAGATGGAGGTCTGGGCGCTCGAGGCCTACGGTGCCGCCAACATCCTCCAGGAACTGCTCACCGTGAAGTCGGACGACGTCCTTGGGCGCGTCCAGACCTACGAGGCCATCGTCAAGGGCGAGGAGATCCAGCCACCGCGGGTCCCCGAGTCATTCAAGGTGCTCATCAAGGAGCTGCGCAGCCTCGGGCTGAACGCGGAGATCCTCGATCAGAACGAGGAGGAGATCCCGCTCGCCGAGGACGATGCGTCAGGCTACCTGCTCCCCGATCTCGGCGGGATCAACCTCGCCGGGTTCGAGGACTGATCCCGGGCCAGGCGTCCAGCACGACCACGACCACGTTACCGCGGGGCCGAGTCCCGGCCGGCTCGACCCCGCTCGCTCACGATCCGCATCGCGTCGCCGAGCCAGGCGGTGGCGCGGAGGAGAACCATGCTCGAAGTCAATAACTTCAGCTCGATCCGCATCTCGCTCGCCAGCCCGGACCAGATCCGGGAGTGGTCCAAGGGCGAG
Source organism: uncultured Anaerolineaceae bacterium (assembly GCA_964396565.1). Classification (GTDB taxonomy): domain Bacteria; phylum Chloroflexota; class Limnocylindria; order Limnocylindrales; family CSP1-4; genus SPCO01. Next base: position 876 of record CAYNGM010000382.1, read on the forward strand.
GTGACCAAGCCCGAGACGATCAACTACCGCACGCTCAAGCCGGAGAAGGACGGGCTCTTCGACGAGCGGATCTTCGGTCCGACCAAGGACTGGGAGTGCTACTGCGGGAAGTACAAGCGCATCCGCTACAAGGGCATCATCTGCGACAAGTGTGGCGTCGAGGTCACCCGCAGCAAGGTCCGGCGCGAGCGGATGGGCCACATCCAGTTGGCCAGCCCGGTCAGCCACATCTGGTATTTCAAGGGCACGCCCAGTCGGCTGGGGATCCTCCTCGACATCAGCCCACGCAACCTCGAGCGCATCCTTTACTTCGCCCTGTACATCGTTACCCACGTCGACGAGGATGCCCGCAAGCGCGCCATCGCCGCCCTGGAGGAGGAGGCCGAGGGTCGCGGCGGGGCAGGGGGTGAGCACCTGGCCCAGCTCGAGGACGAGCTGCGGGCCGACCTTGCCCGCTCGACCGATCGACTCAACGCCGACCTCGCTGCCCTGCGGGCGGACCTCGAGGTCCAGCGCGCCTCGCGCACAGAGGAACTCGCCGCTGCAGCCCAGGCGACAGAGGCCCAGCTCGCCGCGCTCAAGACCGGCACGGCGGAGGACACCATCGTCTTCGCCCCGACCGGCGAGGTCATCGTCGCGGCCGGCGACAAGGGCGGCAAGGAGGCCACGGCGCGTCTGCGCAAGGTCGTCTCCGAGTACAGCGACCAGGTCACGGACGAGCTCAAGCGGCGCGACACCGACGAGACGCGTGCCGTGGAGCAGCAGATAGCGGACCTGACCGCGGCCATGCAGGATGCCCTCCAGGCCAAGCGCGACGAGCTCGCCCAGGAGGCATCCGGTCACAAGGATGAGCTGCGCAAGGTCCGCGACGAACTCGAGGGCCTCAAGGCGATGCAGACCATCGGCGAGCTCGAGTACCGCGGGCTCGAGGAGCGCTACGGCGCCGGCGCCAAGGGTGGCCGCGTCTTCGGTGCGGGGATGGGTGCCGAGGCCGTCCGCGAGATCATCAGCCGGATGGACCTCGAGGAGCTTGCCCGTTCGCTCCATGTCGAGGTCCGGACGTCGTCGGGGCAGCGTCGCAAGAAGGCGATCAAGCGCCTGCGCCTGATCGAGGCCTTCCGGCGCAGTGGGACCCGGCCCGACTGGATGATCCTGTCCGTCCTGCCGGTCATCCCGCCCGACCTGCGCCCGATGGTCCAGCTCGATGGCGGCCGCTTCGCTACATCCGATCTCAACGACCTGTACCGACGCGTCATCAACCGCAACAACAGGCTCAAGCGTCTGCTGGAGCTCGGGGCGCCCGAGATCATCATCCGCAACGAGAAGCGGATGCTCCAGGAGGCCTGTGACGCGCTGATCGACAACGGTCGCCGCGGCCGGGCGATCGCGGGCACCGGCAACCACCGTCTCAAGAGCCTGTCCGACATGCTCAAGGGCAAGCAGGGCCGGTTCCGCCAGAACCTGCTCGGCAAGCGCGTGGACTACTCCGGTCGCTCGGTCATCGTGGTCGGCCCGGAACTGAAGCTCCACCAGTGCGGGCTGCCCAAGAAGATGGCGCTCGAGCTGTTCAAGCCGTTCGTCATGCGCCAGCTCG
>CAYNGM010000383.1:0-2469 GCA_964396565.1 uncultured Anaerolineaceae bacterium
AGGCCGAGCTGCGCAAGGGCGACGAGTCGGCGATCGGGTCCCTGGCCGTCGAGCTCGCCATGCAACGGGGCCTCCGCCGGGTCGAGACGAGCAAGCTCGAGTCAGCGATGGCCGCGCTCGAACGTGGTGGGGACGAGGGCGCTGCTGGGACTGACGAGGAGGCGGCCATGGAAGATTCGAACGCATCAGACGGGACCACGGACGCGGCGGGAGATGGCGAGACCATGCCCGGTCCCACCGCCGTGGATCTAGCCGATGACGGCGCGGTGGATGGCGCCGGCCAGACACCTGCCCGCAGCCACGATGAGGCCACCGATGCCCAAGGTAACACCGATGCCGCGAAGGACCAGGCCGAGACGACTCGGCTCGTCGTGGGTCGATCGCCCGGAGTCATGGCCGACGATCACGTAGCCGAGGCAGGCCGCAAGGTCATGCGCTTCCACCTTGCCCGGATGCTCGAGTACGAGGCCGGCACGCGCTCAGGGAACGACCCGGAGGATCTCCACAAGATGCGTGTCGCCACGCGGCGTCAACGTGCAGCGTGGCGGGTCTTCGGTGAGGCCTTTCGCCAGAACCGGACGCGCCGCTATCGCAGCGGTCTGCGCGAGACGGCGGCCCGACTCGGCGCGGTGCGCGACCTGGACGTCCAGCTCGAGGCCGCCGACCTCTATCGCGGCGACCTGCCGGTCGCCGAGCAGCGGGCGCTCGAGCCGCTACTTGCCTCGTGGCGGACGCACCGCGCCGACGCCCGGATCCTCCTCCTGCGCGAGCTCGACTCGGTCCACTTCCGACGCTGGGTCGATGACTACCGTGACTTCGTGCGAACCGATGGCGCGCTGGTGCTGCCGGTCGGGCCGGTCCAGCCGCATCGCGTGCGCGACACGGCACCGTCGCGGATCTGGCATGCCTACGAGGGGGTGCGCGCCTACGAGGCGGTACTGCGTTGGGCCGATGTCGAGACGCTCCACGACCTGCGCATCGCGGCGAAGTGGTTGCGCTATGCCCTCGAGTTCGTTCGCGAGGCGCTCGGCGACGACTCGGTGCCGTTGATCACACGAGTGACCGCGCTCCAGGATCACCTTGGCCTGATGCACGACGCCGACGTCACGGCGTCGATGGCACGGACGTTCCTGGTCGAGCATGCCGGTGACCTCAGCGCGCTCGAGAGCGCGGCCATCGGCCGCTACCTCGTGGACCGTGAACGCGAGGTCGCTCGATTGCGTCGGACGATCGGGCCGACCTGGCGCGGCGTCGCCGGGCTGCCGTTCCGGCGCAACCTGGGACGGGTCGTGGCCGGTCTATAGGTTTGGAGCCGTAGGTCAGAGCGGCTGACACCATCGAGGCAAGTACCCGTCGCCGACAGGTCCCTCGTCAATCGCGCCAGCCGAGGGCGAGTTCCCCGAGTCGATCACGCCAACCGTATGGATCGTGGTCTGCCACCAGGATCGCCCCGTCGCGCATGCCAGCCTCCGAGACGCGTACCTGATCGACCCCATAGCGGCGCATCAGCGCACCGACGATGACCGCTCCGGCCGGCAGGATCCGCGCGCGCACGGGGTTGAGCAGGTAGCGCTCGGCAGTCATCTCCGCAGGCATCATGGTCACGTTGGCCAGTGCCTCCGCCAGTCGGTCGTGCGTGATGATCGGGTCGGCCTGACCACCGGCGGTCACCTTCAGGAGGTTCGAGGCGGCACCACCGACGATGACGACCTCGGCCGGTCGCGCCTCGAGAGCGTCGCGCATGACACGATCGGCATCTGCTCGCATCGCGCCGATCTCCTCCACCGTCGCGGGGTCGCTCGAGACATGGCGGGCGGTCAACCGATCCGAGCCGATCGGTAGGCCCGATGTCCTGAGGTTGCCCCCGCCATCGATGACGCACGACTCGCTGCTGCCGCCTCCGATATCGATGACGAGGATCTCGCTTTCGACCGATCGTCCGCCCGTGACCGCGACGAGCGTGAGCAGCGCCTCCTCCCGATGGGTCAGCACCAACAGCGGGGCGCCGCTCGACTCCTCGACTTCGTGGATCGCGCGCGCGGCATCAGCCGCTCGACGGATCGGCTCGGTGCCCATGAACGTGATCTGCGAGGCCTCGTTCTCACGAGCGATGGTCGCGAAGCGAGTCATGGTCTCGACCAGCGCACGGCGCGCGATCGGACCGAGGTGCGCCCCGCGATCGACGATCAGCCCCAACTCCAGGCGGGCGGACTCGTCGTACCGGGGGAGCACGAGACCGCCATCGACCTCACCGACCAGCAGGTGGGCCGAGTGCGACCCGACGTCGACGGACGCTCCGACCCGGGACGGCTCGATCACGCGCGGCTGGACCTCGAGGACTTCGCCATCACCAGCCTCCCCTCGTCGAGTCGATGGCCCGTTGGGTCGATCATCTGCCCACCCGGTGTCGGAACCGTATCATCAGCCCGTTCGACGCGAACGTTGTGAACCGGAGGGCGCGATGCCGCT
>CAYNGM010000384.1:0-2466 GCA_964396565.1 uncultured Anaerolineaceae bacterium
TAGCTGCAATCGCCGACAGGCTTGCCCTCCTTGAAGGCGATCACGATCGGCGACCTCGGGATGTTCCCGGCGTAGGCGCTCTCCACGTAGAACAGGCGCCCACCCTCGACCCTGTCCCCAGTGGTGCCGACGAGCACGACGGCTCCTTCGGGAAGAGCGGTGACGGTCAGGGCAGGGGACGGTGGACTGCATGCGAGTGCCGGTCCGGCCGCCCCGGTGAACCAGAACCCGGTCACGATGGTCCAGGACAGGATCACGGACGCCCATCCGATCTGCCGTCTATCCCGGTTTCCCATGCGATCCCTTGCCTGCGACATGGCCGATGTCGGTCGGAGCGTGAGCCATCCCCCACAGGATCGCAAGGTCCGCCGGACCGGCCCCGCGCCCCTTCCGTGCCGCACGTGCCCCGATTCGCGCCCCGAGCCGTTTTTCGATAGCATCGGAAAAACCCCGGAGGAACCCTGACCCATGGCGAAGTATGTCTTCGTGACCGGCGGCGTCACGAGCAGTCTCGGCAAAGGCATCACCGCCGCCAGCGTCGGCCGGATCCTCAAGGCCAGAGGGCTGCGCGTATCCATCCTCAAGCTCGATCCGTACATCAACGTGGATCCGGGCACCATGTCGCCGTACCAGCACGGCGAGGTGTTCGTAACCGACGATGGCGCGGAGACGGATCTCGATCTGGGCCACTACGAGCGCTTCATCGACGCGAACCTGAGCCAACTCAGCAATGTGACGACGGGACGCATCTACCAGGCGGTCATCGCCAAGGAGCGTCGTGGCGACTACCTCGGCGGCACGGTCCAGGTCATCCCGCACATCACCAACGAGATCAAGGAGCGCATCGGGCGGGTCGCGCGCGACGGTGACCCCGACGTCGTGATCGTCGAGGTCGGCGGGACCGTCGGCGACATCGAAAGCCTTCCCTTCCTCGAGGCGATCCGCCAGATGCGCAAGGATGTGGGCCGGCGCAACGTCCTGTATGTCCACGTGACGCTGCTGCCCGCCCTCGCGGCGACCGGCGAACTGAAGACCAAGCCCACCCAGCACTCGGTCAAGGAACTGCGCGGCATCGGCATCCAGCCCGACGTCATCGTGCTCCGTTCCGACCACCCGGTCAGCGACGAGATCCGCGAGAAGATCGCCCTGTTCACGGATGTCGCGACCGAGGCCGTCATCCCGGCCGAGACGGCCGAGACCATCTACGAGTGTCCGCTCCTGTTCGAGGAGGCGGGTCTTGGTCGGCTGATCGTCCGCGAACTCGCCCTGGGCGACGAGGATGTCGAGCCGGACCTGGCGTCGTGGCGCGCGCTGGTCGAGCGCATCAAGGCACCCAAGCCGGTGCTCGAGATCGCGTTGGTCGGCAAGTACATCGAACTGCCCGACGCCTACCTCAGCGTCACCGAGGCGCTTCGCCACGCAGCCTGGGCCCACGGCGTCGATGCCAGGGTCCGCTGGGTCGACTCCGAGACGATGACGGCCGACAACGTCGCCGAGCGGCTCGATGGCGCCGCCGGTGTCCTCGTCCCGGGTGGCTTCGGCCATCGCGGCATCGAGGGCAAGGTCCTGGCCGCCCACTACGCCCGCGATCGGCGGATCCCCTATCTCGGGTTGTGCCTGGGACTCCAGTGCGCGGTCATCGAGTTCGCGCGCGACGTCGTCGGTAGCGCCGACGCGAACTCGACCGAGTTCGACATGTTCACCGAGCACCCGGTGATCGACTTCATGCCCGACCAGCGGGACATGGAGGACAAGGGCGGGACGATGCGTCTCGGGCTGTATCCGGCCAAGCTCACGCCCGGGTCGAAGGCGGCGGCCGTCTATGGTGAGGAGGTCATCTACGAGCGCCACCGCCACCGCTTCGAGGTGAACAACCGCTATCGCGCTACGCTCGAGGCTGCCGGGATGCTGCTGTCCGGCCAGTCACCAGATGGCCGGCTCGTGGAGATCGTCGAGCTCAGGGACCATCCGTGGTTCGTGGCCAGCCAGTTCCACCCGGAATTCAAGAGCCGTCCGGAGCGACCGCATCCGCTGTTCGACGGGTTCGTCGCGGCGTCCATCGCCGTCGCCGATGGACGCGAGCCGGAGCTTCGGGCGCGTCCGCGCTCGACGCCCGTGGCCGTCCCGGTCGTCGCGGAGTCCGTCCCCACCGGCGAAACCGCCTGATCTGACCACGCACCTGACGTGAACGAGGAGGGATCCGGGCGAACGCGCGCCCTGCAGGTCGGTCTGATCGTCGCCGGGACCAGTTTCCTGCCGCTGTCGTTCAGCGGCTTCGGGCTGTTCCTGCCGCTGATAAGGACCGATCTCGGCCTGACCTACACGCAGGCCGGGTCCCTGGCCGCAGTGGCTACTCTCGTGTACGCCCTGATGCAGGTCCCGGCCGGGATGCTCTCGGACCGGTTCGGGCCGCGGCGGCTGTTCGTCATCGGCATCCTGGTGACGAACCTCCTGACGATGGCGTTC
>CAYNGM010000385.1:0-2464 GCA_964396565.1 uncultured Anaerolineaceae bacterium
GGCTCGGTCGATCGGCTGTCGGCCGAGGCGATCGCTTTCGCGCGTTCGATCGGTGGCGAGTCGTCGGTCGAGGCCGTGGTGGTCGGCGTACCTGGAGTCGGGGCGTCGGTAGCGGCTGCCCTCGGAAGCCTTGGCGTCGTCCGGATCCATGCTGTCGAGGACCCGCGACTGGAGGTCTACTCTGCGGCGGCCGTCGCGACGGGACTGGGCGTCGTCGCGTCCGGTGCGTTCGATGCGCTGATCGGACCCGGGAGCGAGCGCGGCATAGAGGTGCTCGCGCACGTCGGTGCCAGGTCGGGTGCGGCTGTGGCGGTCAACGTCATCGCCGTCGACCCCGGTGCTGCGGACGGTCGCTGGATGGTCACCCGTCAGCGCTGGGCGGGTTCGCTGCTGGAGGAGGCCTGGCTCGATGGCACGCCGAAGCTGCTGACCGTCGCGGCACATGCCGTCGCCGCCGCGGAGGCCGTCCCGGGCGCCAGCCCGGCGGAGGTCATTTCGGTCGCGGCACAGGTCAGTGACGCGGACCTGGTCGCGCGAGTGGTCGGAGTCGAGCGGACCGGCGGCGACCGGGTGTCCCTGGCCGAGGCAAAGGTCGTCGTTGGTGGTGGGCGTGGCCTGGGCAGTGCCGAGTCGTTCGCGATGCTCGACAAACTGGCCGACTTGCTCGGGGCCGCCGTGGGCGTGTCGCGGGTGGCGACCAGCCTTGGTTGGCGGCCTCATTCCCAGCAGGTGGGCCAGACCGGCACGCGTATCGCACCGGATCTGTACATCGCCTGCGGCATCAGTGGCGCCATCCAGCACATCGTCGGCTGCAAGTCGGCCAAGCGGATCCTTGCCATCAACACGGACCGCGATGCCCCGATCTTTCTCAAGGCGACCTACGGCATCGTCGGTGATGTCCATGTGGTCGTCCCGGCCATCACCGCCGAGGTCCGTCGAGCGAAGGGCCTGTAGGGAGCTTGGGGAGAGGGTGCTCGCCCCGCGCCGGGTCGCCCCGCGCGTGAATCGCTCGGATGGCGGTCGCGCAGGGCGTGAACCGTGTGACCGGCGATCGCGCCGGGCGGGATTCGCTCGACTGGCGTCGTAGACTGGAGGGCCGACCCTCTTCCAAAGGAGCGAACACGATGGGCTTCCTTCGAGGCGTGATCACCGGCGTCGCAGTCGCCGGGGCCGCTGCTGCCTGGTACATGTCCCGTTCCGGCCAGCAGATCCGCGAGCAGTATCGGATCGAGCATCGCCTTGGCGAGCTCGGCGATCAGATCGAGGCGCGCACGCGCGAGATCCAGAACACGGTGAACGCCCAGATCGCCGAGCGGCGCGCCCAGGGTGGCGAGATGGCCGATGCGTCGCTCTCGACGAACGGCCATGACGTGACCGAGACGCTCGATGCGGCCTCCGCGAGCGCGGCCGAGGCGGCCGCGGACCTGTCGGCCGAGGCCGACGCGATCACGGCCAAGATCAAGAGCACCACCAAGGACGTCGCAGCGAACGGCGCGAGTTAGCGCAAGTCGCCGGCGGCGGCCGACGCGCGTCCGGCGCGACTCGAACGTCGTCCGGCACGCCCTTGCCACGTTAGGTCAACCCACCGGGTGGGTGAACCGTCGGGTATGCGGGGGCGTTCTCGTGCCGATCGATGGGCCGTCCGCCGGGTGGGTGGATCAGCGGCTGGGCGTGCTGGGGCGAGAGGCTCCGACTGCACAACCGACAGTTCACTCATGGAGTGGGCGAACCGGGCAGGACGGCGGGTGACCAGGGCGGACGACCCCGGCGGGTGACCGGGGCGATTGACCAGGGCGAGTGACCAGGGTGGGTGAACCGGGCAGGACGGCGGGTGACTCGGGCAGGCTGGCGGTCCTGGGCAGGTCGCCGGTCAGGACTCGCGCAGGCGTGCCGCGATCCGGGCGGCACCGGCCACGACGAGGTCGGCGAGCTCGGCTTCACCCCCGTCCGGTGGGAAGCGGTACGACGGTCCGTGGACGTGGACCGCCGCAACCACTTCGCCCGAGGCATCGGCGATCGGTGCCGCCACGGACGAGATCTGTTCGTCGAACTCCTCGATCGCCCATGCGTAGCCGACCCGCCGGACATGACGCAGCCGCTCGCGCAGCGCATCGGGTTCGACCAGCGTCCGGTCGGTGAACCGCTCCAGGGAGCGCCCCAGGTAGCGGTCGATGGCGGCCGGCGAACGGAAGGCCAGCAGGACCTGACCGGACGGGACCGCGTGGAGGGGTACACGGGCGCCCGTCCAGTCGCGCACGACCACCGGGTTCGGCGTGTCCACCTGGTCCACGTAGTGCACGAGATCGCCGTCCGGGACACCGAGTCCGGCAGCCTCGCCCGAGGCCGCGGCGAGCTCACCCAGCACCGGTCGGCTGGCCGCGGCCAGCGAGCGGACAAGGCTGACCCCGCCGGCGAGCGTCACCAGGCGCGGTCCGAGCCGGTACAGCGTATCGCCGATCGGCTG
>CAYNGM010000386.1:0-2452 GCA_964396565.1 uncultured Anaerolineaceae bacterium
TCGGCGAAGGCCTTGCCCGGCGGGTTGTCGATGAACAGCGCGCCCACCGTCTTGTTGGTCTTCACCGTGTCCCACATGCCGACGAAGTTCTTCATCGTGTCCTCGGCACCCCAGAAGAAGTGGAAGGAGTACGGGAAGCCTTTGTCGGGCGTGCTGTTGCGGCCGAACACGAACGCCTGCCACGGCATCATCGTCGAGATCATCGGGATGCCGTTGACGCGATCGCGACGCACGTCGAGCTCGACGCCGAGGCGGCGGGCGAGCGCGAGCGTCATCGCCATGCCCTTGATCGACGTGCGACGCGCGTTGGTGAGGAGCTTCAGCTCGCCCGGCACGCCGGATCGCTCCGCCCACCGCAACAGGTAGGGGAGGTTCAGGAAGTCTCCGATCCACAGCAGCGTGCGGTCGGTCCGGTACGGCGGCTTCGCCGCGAGTCCGTGCAGGTTGGGATGGTCGACGTGCCGGATCGCGGCGTTGTACGGGGCGAGGAACCTGCCGAGGACGCGCGAGTGCACGAGCAGGCTCGCGCACTGCCCGAGGAACGGCGCATCGGCTTCGAGCTGCGCTCGCGACCGGTAGAAGTCCACCGGCATGTAGAGCACGCGGACGCCGCGGTCCTGCGCCTGACGCAGCGGCCGGACCGGCCGCTCCTTGACGAAGATCGCGACGTCGCAGGACGGCAACTCGCCCTCGTCGAAGAATCGGACCGTGCACGTGCCCGCGAGGCTGGCCGCCAGGTGCGGTCCGAGCCAGCGCCACGACGCGCGCGGCGCGATGGGACCGACGGCGACGTGAGTCCTGCGCACGGATACGGTGTCCGTTCCTGACGACGTCACCGGGTCCGCGGAGGACCGCGTTCCCGTGCGATCGCTGGCGGTCGACGATCCCGACCACCCGGAAGCGTACCATCGGCCCCGGGATGGCCGTGGAGACGAAAGCCGACAGCTCGGTGTGCGCCGTCGCGATCGCGAAGGGCGAGGAGCGGTTCATCGAGGAGTGGCTCGTCTATCACCGGCTGCTCGGCGTGGATCGCTTCTACCTCTACGACAACGATCCCGCCCTTCCGCTGCGGTCGCTGCTCGCCGCCCATGCGGACTACGCGACCGTCATCGACTGGCCCGGCGACCCGACCGCCGGCTGGCCCGGGCGCAACCTGCAGGTCAGGACCTATACGGAAGCCCTCGTCCGCAGGGTCGCGTCCCACACGTGGGTGGCGTTCCTCGACCCCGACGAGTTCATCGTGCTCCGGGAGCACGAGACGCTCCCGGCATTCCTGTCGTCGCTCGGGAACGTCGGCGCCGTGCGGCTCAACTGGCACGTGTTCGGCCACAACGGGTTTTTCGAGGACCCCGAGGGACTCGTCACCGCGTCGCTCACCAGGAGGATGGCCGCGCCGAGCCTGCGCACGAAGGCGATCAGCCGAACCGAAGCCGTCAGCTCGATCGACAGCGCGCACTTCTGCAGGCTTAAGCCCGGATGGCGGACCGTGGACGCGAACGGTCGCACCTACTCGGAGGTTCTCTACCCGGGCCGGACCGCCCGTGCCCACGTCAATCACTACCAATGCCGGTCGTTTCTCACCTGGATGGATCGGGTCCGCCGGGGGGACGTGTCGTTCGACCGGTCGAACGTCCCGGCCGAACACCGATGGAGGCTCGACGAGCATCTCTGCCTCCGGCAGTTCGTCGAGACCGTCGCCAGGGACAAGAACGAGCTGGTCGACGACTACATGCTGAAGTTCGAGCGTCCCATCCTCTCGCGACTCGGAGTCCGCACGAGACGCAACGCCGGCGATCCGGGACCTCCCCGGTCGGAATCGGCCGGATTCGCGTCCGCCATCCACGGCTCGCCGACCATCCCCGCGCGCGGCGTGCACGCGTTCCGCATGATGACCGACAGGCTCTCCAACTGGCGGAACCGCCTGAACGGATGGCGCCTGCGGCGCCGTCTCGAGCGCAGTCGCGCCGACGAGTGACCGGCGCATCGACGCAGCTCGCAGGCACCCGAGCGACCGCGGGCGCCCGATCGCAAACGATGGATCCGCCCCGAACGGAGGCGAGAACGCGTTTGCCACGGCGTTCAGGACGACCGTTCGAGCAGCACCGCCTTGCGCGTGCCCGGTCCGGCCGATCATGAGCTCGAGGTCGACCTTCCCCTCGATACTCCGCTGCCTTCGGATTGGATCTCGCCCGTGGATCCCCGTGCGAGCGCCGAAACCGAGGCGTCGGCCAGCCACTCGCATTCCAGACGGTCGCCGCGAGGCAGGCGCCTTTCGCCGCCCGTGCCGCCCCGGTCGTTCCGGATTTCCGGGCCGGCCGCCAAGTCGCGTTACGATACGGCACCAGCCTAACCGACACGACATGGCTACTCGTCCCCGACCCCGCAGTGCACGCGTCCTGAAGGTCCGCCGCGTCGCGATCGACACCTACCGCGAGAACGTCGCCTACCTGCA
>CAYNGM010000387.1:0-2448 GCA_964396565.1 uncultured Anaerolineaceae bacterium
TGTCCCCAGCGCAGGGCCTCGTCATATGCAGCGACCTCGAGAGCGGCACGATGAGCCAGCACGGCCGCAGCGTTGGCGCGCGCATCGTCACCTGCCCCGGCCCAGTGGAACGCCGCTGAGGCCGGGGAGACAGCAGCGACCGCGGGCCATCCTTCGGCCGCTGTGGCGATAGCCCGATGGAGCGCTCGTCGCTCGTCCGGCAGCAGAGTGTCGGCGATGATCTCTCGAACGATCTCGTTGCGGAAGTAGAGCCAGCGCCCAGCCCCTTCATCGCGTAGCACCACGATCTGGGCGGACAGGAGGGCCCGCATCGCGTCGGTGACGTCGACGATGTCCATGCCGGTGATGGTCCCGAGACGTGCCTCGTCGAGCGGCTCGGTGACGAGAGCCGCGGTGCGCAGGATGATCGCCGCAGATTCGGACAGGCCAGCCACCCGCGCGAGCACCGACTCGCGGAGGTTTGCAGAGACGGGTCTGCCCCCCACATAGGCGGTAGTGAGCTCTTCGACCATGAGCGGGTTCCCCCCGCTCCGTCGGGCGATGTCGTCCACGAGCGCACTCGGTGGCGCCACTCCCAGAAGACCCCGCAGGAGTCGGGCGACGGCGGTCCGACCGAGCGGCGCCAGTTCGATCCAATCGGTTCCGCGGCGATGGGCGAGGTCGGTCAGGAGCCTGCGTGGCCGCATCGCGTCGGTACCGCCATCGAGACGCGCCGTGGCGATCAGGAGCAAGCGACCGTGCTCGGCCCGATCCACCAGGAAGCGGAGCAGGTCCGCACTCGCTGCGTCGACCCATTGCAGGTCCTCGACGATGATCGCGACTGGGTGCTCGATGGCCAGCCGTTCACCGATGTCGAGCATCGCTTCGAAAAGCCGGGCCCGACGCAGCGGGTCGTGACTCGGAGTCTCGGCCGTCACTCCCGCCGCCCTCGTCGATGTCGACAGGGTTCCTGGCAGCAGGCCGGCGAGTTCCTCCCGCGCGGAGCCCAGGACCACTCGCGCACGGGCCGGTTCGAGATCGGCCAGCAGGGTCTCCAGGATCTCGACGAACGGGAGATACGGCGGGGCCCCACCGTCCATCCGGACGGCCCGCCCGACTGCCGTCGCCCAGCCCTCAGCGCCTAGAGTCGCGGCCGACCACTCGACAAGGGCGGTCTTGCCGATACCGGCCTCACCGGTGATCAGGACCGCGCGCGGCTGACCTTCGAGCACGGCAGCCACCGCGGCGCGCACCCGTTCCTGCTCGCCATCGCGTCCGATCAGACTTCCGTCCGACTCCGGCATCCCGCCGATGATAATCCGAGCTCATCCTGTTTCCTCGGGCAGTCCGGTGGCAAGACATGCGCGCAAACCGATCGTCAGCGGTACTGGCCTCGCATCCGTCAGACGGGGTCGCCAAGGGCCGTGTGCAGGTGGCGTCTGGCCCGATAGAGCCTGACGCGCGCGCCCCCGACGGTGCTCCCGAAATGCTTTGCGAGAGCGGCGCTATCGGCTCCGTTCGCCGCGGCCAGTACGATCGAACGATCATCTGGAGTCAGGGCACCAAGGGCTGAGAACACACGGTCGAGACGATCGCGCCCGATCGCGGCGTCGTCGGGCTGCGGGGACTCGGCAGGAGCCCGCAGTCGTTCCGTCACACGCCGGCCGGCGCGTCGATGGCGCCCTTCGCTATAAGCGAGATTGAGTGCGACCCTTGTCAGCCAGGCCGGAGGATCGTCTGCGACCCAGCCCTCGGCCATCCTCTTCTGGAGCCGGATGAAGGCCTCGGACACGACATCTGCCGCCAACTCCGGGTCCCGCATACGGTGCGCGACTATCCGCTCGAGACGCGCGTGCTCCTCGATGAACAGCGTGGTCAGGACATCATCGACGTTGGTAGCCATGGATCGTGCCTCCGCTGGGTTCGGCGGTCGCCGACCCGAGACACGCTCGGACTAAGGTAGGTGTCGATGCATCGTCCGGATGCCCGATGCGAGCCCAATCTTATGACCTCAGGCAAGACGGATGATCCCGTGCCGGCCAGCACGATCCCGTGCCGGCCAACTCGATCCCGTGCCGGCCAACTCGATCCCGTGCCGGCCAGCTCGATCCCGTGCCGGCCAGCTCGATCCCGTGCCGACCAGCACGATCCCGAAGCCCGGGTTCATAGCCAAATCTGCACCGCATGACCGTTGGGCGCGATGCCGTGCTGCCGGCTGTGGTCATAGCCATGAACCCGACCTTCAACGAGGGTCTGTGGGTCCCGACGGGTGCGCGATCGCCTCATAACGCTCACCAGGCGACCACATGGCGAGATACCGCGGCGAACCGGATGTCGCGGGACGCGGACCCCACCCTCGTGGTTCACCTAACGGTCTCCCGGTGACGAAATGGCAAGACGGATGGCCGGGACCGGAGCTGGGTCGGCAAGTGGCTCCGCACCGACCTCCTGGCCGCCGACCAAGCGACC
>CAYNGM010000388.1:0-2435 GCA_964396565.1 uncultured Anaerolineaceae bacterium
CATCCGCGACCCGTTCGGCAATCGCATCGAGTTGATCGATGCCGGTGACGCCGGTTTCAGCTCGGGTGCGCCCGGCTGAGCGGCACGCGCGGTCGCGGGTCACGCCTCCGCGGCGGCGACCGGGACACCCTCGAGCGCGCGCAGGCGGCCGATCCGGTCGGCGGTCGCCGGATGGGTGTCGAACCACCCCCGGCCACCCTCCCGGCCCTCGCGGACCGGGTTGACGATCCACAGGTGCTGGGTACCCGGGTTGGCCGCGGCCATCGCGCCACGCGTCCCCTCGAGCGCCGCCAAGGCGCCGATCAGACCGGCGGGGTTGCGGGTGATCGCCACGGCCGTGGCGTCGGCAAGGTACTCGCGGTCGCGGCTGACGGCAGCCTGGACCGCGAACGCGGCGATCGGTGCGAACAGCTTCAACGTGCCCGCGAAGACGAGACCGACGACGGCGATCACCACCCACATCAGGAATCCGGCGATCGCCTCCGAGATCGAGTCGCCACCGATCCACGGGTGCGTGGCGATCTCGACGACCAGCGCGAAGAAGACCTCGGTAAGGATCACGACCGCCCCGACCAGCAGCGCGACCAGCATGGCGTGCCGTGAATCGAGGTTGGCCACGTGGGCCAGCTCATGGGCCACGACGCCCTGGAGCTGCTCGCGATCGAGTCGATCGAGGAGCCCCCGAGTGACCGCGATGGAGGCGTGCGCGCTGTCCCGCCCCACCGACATCGCGTTCGCCGTCTGGGTCTCGATCACGTAGACCGCCGGGGCGGGGATCCCCGTCGCGGCCGCGAGCTCGGTGACCACGTTGCGCAGCTGCTCCTCACCGGGGCCGACGGGTCGGGCATCGGCGAGGTCAAGCAGGAAGCCCTCGCCGCGGGCGAGGCAGAACGCCGTCGCGGCCACGGTGATAACGAGCGACGCTCCGGCCACCACCAGCCCGGCCAGCAGGGCGACCCCGAACGCGATCCCCACGCCGGCGCCGACCAGGAACCCGGTGACCGCGACCACCTCGAGCAGTACGCCCACCAGCAGGATCGAGCTGGACCGGTTCGCGGCGATCTGCTGCTGGAACGTCCGGGCGCCTGGCGCGCCATAGCGCAGGCGGACGGCGACGACGCCGATCAGCGGCGTCAGGCACATGATCGCCAGACCCGCAGTTGCGACCTCGCGCACACCCACGTGCTGGCTGGTAGCGAAGCCCAGGCCACTCGCCGCAGCGGCGAGCAGCGCCGCGACCAGCAGCATCGCATAGGGCACCAGGGTAAGCGGTCCACGCCACGGCGCGAGACGCCCGACCCGCTGCAGCACCGGCGTCGCCACGGCGGCCAGGATGGCTACCGCAAACGCGGCCACCGCCAGTGTCGCGACAAGACCCGTGGGCATGACGAGCTGGCCCACTGATCAGGGACGCCCCCGACCGTCGCCCGCCCCGAAGATGCGCGACAACTCGAACGGCGCGGTGGTCTCGAGCTGGTCGTAGCGGCATGCCTCGGGTGGCTTGTCCGGGCGCCAGCGCTTGAACGTGGTCGCGTGTCGGAAGCGATCGCCCTGCAGATGGTCGTAGGCGACCTCGGCGACACGCTCGATGCGAAGCGGCTCCCAGGACAGGTCCTTGCCCCGGTTCCAGCGGGAGGTCGCGCCGGGCAGTCGCTGGCCGGACGCGTCCGCCGTTCCGGCGACCGCCCATTCCGCCCACTCGCGCCACGGATGATCGTCGAGAGCTCCTTCGCGGAGGGGCGCCAGCTCCTCGGCGAGGGCGGCGCGCCGATCCCAGGTGAACGAAGACGTGACACCGACGTGATGGAGCTTGCCGGTCTCGTCGAACAGACCCAGCAGCAGCGACCCGACATGCGATCCCGGGCCGTTCTTGTGCCAGCGGAACCCGGCCACGACACAATCAGCCGTGCGCTGGTGCTTGATCTTGAGCATCGCCCGCTTGCCCGGCTGATACGGGGCGTCCGACCGCTTCGCGACGACCCCATCCAGACCGGCGCCCTCGAAGCGTTCGAACCAGTCGGCGGCGACCGCCCGGTCACCGGTGGCCGGCGTGATGTGGATGGGGGCGGCGACATCGCCAAGGGCCTCCTCCAGCCGAGCCCGGCGCTCGCCCTGCGGGACCGTGCGGAGGTCGGCGTCGCCCAGCGCCAGCAGATCCCACGCGACGAACGAGGCCGGCGACTCTGCGGCCAGCATCCGGACCCGTGATTCGGCGGGGTGGATGCGCAACAGCAGAGACTCGAACTGCAGTGCGCCGTCGCCGGCGATGACGATCTCGCCGTCGAGCACACAGCGTTCCGGCAACGATCCCCGGAATGGGTCGGCCAGCTCGGGAAAGTAGCGGTCGAGCGGCTTGAGATCGCGCGACTGCGTGAACACCTCGTCACCGTCGCGGAAGACGATCGCCCGGAAGCCATCCCACTTCGGTTCGTACA
>CAYNGM010000389.1:0-2432 GCA_964396565.1 uncultured Anaerolineaceae bacterium
ACGGCCGAATCGCCGACCGGCAGGATCTGGAGCTCGAGTGTCACGTTTCCCTCCTGGGATTGTGCAGGCGACGTCAGGCGCGTCGTTCGACAACAATACTCTAGTAGGGTATCATATGCAAGGTGGCAGATCGAGCCATCGACCGAGCGAAGGTGATCAGACGCCGGTGACCGACGTGACCACGAGGATCACGCACAGCCCGATCAGGACGACCGTCGACAACCACCCGATGGCCCCGAGCAAGCGCCCGCTGGCAAGGTTCCCGAGCATCTCGCGATCACGCGCCAGGAGCATCACGAAGACCAGGATGAACGGCAGCAGCAGGGCGTTCAGGACCTGGGCAAGGAACATCACCTGGATGAGCGGCAGACCCGGGATCATCACGAACAGCGCCGCGAACCCGATGAAGAACGCGAGCAGACCGTAGAACGCCGGCGCCTCCCGCCAGTTCCAGTCGACCCCGGTCTCCCAGCCGAACGCCTCGCAGGTCGAGTAGGCGCTGGCCAGGGGCACGACGCCAAGGCCCAGGAACGACGCGCCAAGCAGCCCGAAGGCGAAGAGCAGACTGGCGCCTGCCCCGACCAGCGGCTCCAGGGCGGCAGCAGCGTCCGACGCACTCGAGATGGTCTGGCCGGTCGCATACAGCGTCGCCGCACAGGCAACGATGATGAAGCCGGCGACGATGTTGGTGATAGAAGCCCCCATCAGGACGTCCGTCCGACTGGCCCGCAGGTCGTCCGGGCCCAGGCGCTTGTCCACCACGTACGACTGGATGAACGCCTGGCCCCACGGCGTGATCGTCGTCCCGACCGTGCCGACCACGGCCAGCCAGTAGATCGGCGACGAGGACAGCTGCGGGACCAGCAGGGCGTGCGCGGCCTGCTGCCAGTCCGGCCCGGCCATGATCGCCGACACGGCGTAGGCGATCGACACGGCCAACCCGACCAGCACGAACAGCACCTGGACGCGCCGGAAGCTGCCGACCGCGATGAACCCGATGACCACGATGGCCGCCACCAGGGCGCTCAGCTGGGCCGGGATCCCGAACAGCCCGAGGGCCGAACCGATGCCCGCGAACTCGGCCACGATGGAGCCAAGGTTGGCGACCAGCATGGTCACCACCGCGAACGCGCCCCAGCGCACACCGAAACGCTCGCGGATGAGGCCCATCAGACCCTTCCCGGTGGCCAGGCCGAGCCTCGCTCCGACCTCCTGGGTGAAGAACAGGACGATGCCGGAAGCCAGGATGACCCACAGCAGTGCGTAGCCGAAATGGGCACCGGCCAGCGAGTAGGTGGTGATGCCGCCGGCGTCGTTGTCGGCGAAGCCGCTGACGAGACCCGGGCCCAGGACCGCGAACATGGCCAACAGGCGAACCCGCCACGCCGGCAGCCGGCGCAGCGGCGGGACCATCCGTGGCCGACGCCGACGCCGGACCCTCGCCAGGACGCGGTCGCGTCCGGCGTCGAGTGCGCTCACCGACCGAACACGCGCGGCAACCGCCGCTTCCAGGCGGTGGGGATCACCGTGTCGATGGCGTCATCGACGGTCACGATGCCCTCCAGACGCCCGTCCGGACTGACCACCGGGACCGCCAGCAGGTTGTAGTGGGCGACCACCTCGGCCACCTCGTCCTGGCTCGTGTCCACCGTCACCGCGATCGGCTCACGGATCATGAACTCGGCCACGACAGTGGCCGGCTGAGCGACGATCAGGTCGCGCAGCGACAGCACTCCCACGAGACGCTCGTCGTCGTCGGTCACGTACACGTAGTAGATGGTCTCTGCGCCCGGCTCGAGCTCGCGAAGGTGGTCGATAGTCTCTGCCGCGGTCAGCGACTCGGGGATGGCCACGAACTCGGTGGTCATGATCCCGCCCGCGCTGTCCTCCGGATAGCCCAGCAGCTCGCGTACCTCGTCGGCCTCCTCGCGCTCCATCAGGGCGAGGATCTCGTGGCGGCTGTCGTGCGACAGGTCGGCGACGAGATCGGCCGCATCGTCGGGTGACATCTCCTCGAGGATGTCCGCTGCCCGCTCCCGGGCGAGGTCCTCGAGGACGTCCACCTGGCCAGCGGGATCCATCTCCTCGATGGCATCGGCGATGGCCTCGTCGTCAAGGGACGCCAGCACGCCGGCCCGGTCGCGCGGGGCCAGCTGGTCGAGGATCGCCGCGAGGTCCGCCGGGTGGAGCGCGGCGAGACGGGCGTGCGGTACCCGCAGCCTGACCGATTCGATGGAGGACTCGACCGGGTCGACGTCCTCCCAGTCGATGAACCGCTCGATGCTCGGCAGGCGGAGATTGCGCGCGACGACCCGGAACGGCCCCTCCAGCCCGAACCGCCGAAGAAGACCGGTCGAGCCGACATCGACCGCGACCAGGTGCAGCGCCTCCCCGATGGCGTCGAGCCGCAGGTCGTTGACGCGGACGACCTT
>CAYNGM010000390.1:0-2432 GCA_964396565.1 uncultured Anaerolineaceae bacterium
GGGCGGTCGCCTCGTCATCAGCGGCGCTGGTGGCGGTCGGGTCGTTCGGGGCGGTCGGTGCGGTCGGATCCGAGTCGAGGTGGCCGGCCGTCACCGCCGCGCCCTCGTGGGCGATGGGTGGCGCGTCGGTCGGACGGGACAGCGGTGGTCGAGCCAGCGGTGCGCGGGCCACTAGACCTCGAGGACCTCCTGTTCCTTCGCAGCCCCGCGGCGATCGACATCGGCGATGTGGCGGTCCGTGGTCTTCTGGAGCAGATCAAGTTGGCGATGGGTCTCGTCGGCCCCGACCGTCCCGTCGCGCTCATCCTTCTTGAGGTGGTCGGCAGCATCCCGACGCAGGTTGCGGATCTCGACTCGTGCGTCCTCCATGCGCTTGTGGACGACCTTGACGAGCTCCTTGCGCCGCTCCTCGGTCAGCGGCGGGATGTTGAGCCGAACGACCGTGCCATCGACGTTGGGCATCAGCCCGATGTCACTCCTGGTGATCGCCTTCTCGATCGCACCAAGGACACCCCGATCCCAGGGCTGGATGACGATCTGGTGCGGCTCCGGCACGCTGATCCCGGCCAGCTGGTTGAGTGGCGTCTGGGTTCCGTAGTAATCGACGGTGATCCGCTCCACGAGGGCAGTCGAAGCACGACCGGTCCGGATGCCCGAGAAGTCGCGCTCCATGGCATCCACCGCCCGGCCCATCTTGTGGTCGGCGTCGGTGAGGATCTCGCTGCTCATGCAGACGCACCTCCGCGGCTTGACGGCGCCCCAGCGGCGCTCGCGATGCGGGTCCCGACCGGTTCGCCGGCCGCTACCCGCGTGATGTTGTCAGGATGATTGAGGTCGAACACGACGATCGGCAGGTCGTTCTCCATGCACAGGCTGACGGCTGCCGCATCAAGGACCTTGAGCTGGTCACGCAGCAGGTCTGCGTACTCCAGCTCAGCGTAGCGCCGTGCGTCGGGGTTCGTCACCGGGTCCTTGTCGTAGACGCCGTCCACCTTGGTCGCCTTGAGCAGGACCTCGGCGTTGATCTCGACTGCGCGCAGGGCTGCGGCGGTGTCGGTCGTGAAGTATGGGTTGCCGGTACCGGCCACGAAGATCGCCACGCGGCCCTTGTCCAGATGGCGGATGGCGCGGCGGCGGATGTACGGCTCGGCGACCTCATTCATGGCGATGGCGGTCATGACCCGGGTCGGGATGCCCTCCTTCTCGAGGGCGTCCTGGAGTGCCAGGCCATTCATGACCGTTGCCAGCATCCCGATGTAGTCACCGGTGGCGCGATCCATCCCGCGGGCGGCGGCAGCCATGCCCCGGAAGATGTTGCCCCCACCGACCACGATCCCGACCTGGACGCCCAGGGCATGGACGGTCGCGACCTGTCGGGCGATGAATGTGCAGAACGCAGGATCTACGCCGTACGGCCGATCACCGAGCAGGGCCTCACCGGACAGCTTGAGCAGGATCCGTCGATAGCGGACCGACGGATCGCCGGCGACCGTTCCGGCCGCCGAGTCACTCACAGCTCCTCACCGAGGGCATATCGGGTGAAGCGGCGGACCCGGATGTTCTCCCCAATGGTGGCGATCCGCTCGGTCACGAGGTCGCGTACGGTGCGCTCCTCGTCGCGGAACGGCTGGTCGTACAGGCAGACCTGGCTGTACCACTTGTTGAGCTGGCCCTCGACGATCTGGGCCCTGATCGCCTCCGGCTTCTTCTGCGTGGCCTCGTCGGCGAGAAGTTCGGCACGCTTGGACTCGAGATCCGCGGCCGGGATGCGCTCCTGGTCGACGTACAGCGGGGCAAGGCCTGCGACCTGGACCGCAAGGTCGCGGACCAGCTTCTGGAATTCGTCCGTGCGGGCCACGAAGTCCGTCTCGCAGTTGACCTCGATGAGTACACCGACACGGCCGCCGGTGTGGATGTAGCTGGAGACGAGTCCCTCGCGGGCGTCGCGTCCGGCCTTCCTGGCCGCCGCGGCGAGTCCACGCTCGCGCAGCATCGCGACCGCGGCGTCGAGATCACCGCCGGTCTCGGTGAGCGCCTTCTTGCAGTCCATGAACCCGGCGCCGGTCCGTTCGCGCAGTTCCTTGACCAGCTCCGCCGAGATATCCGCCATGTGGGTGTGTGCTCCTGTTCGTGAACGCCGCTCGAATGTCCTGCGGCCTGGTTCCGTGCGTGCGACAGCCTGTCTGTCACACCGTTCGTCAGTAGTCTCCGTGGTGGCCGACCCCTTCTTGGGGGGCGACCCGAGCGTTCAGCCTGCGGCCGGGTCCTCTGCCTTCTCGGCGGCCTCGCGGGCGAGCTCCGCGGCGATCTCCTCGGCGCTGGCCTCGGCAGCCGCTTCGGTGACCGCGGCCTCAGCTCGTGCGACCCGGTCACCGGGCAGCAGGTCGTCGTCATCCACGACCTCCTTCACCGCGACGACGTTGCCGTTCCGC
>CAYNGM010000391.1:0-2428 GCA_964396565.1 uncultured Anaerolineaceae bacterium
ATCGTAGCTGCCGTCACGTCAAGATGCTAGACACTAGCGGCACGAGACACTAGTCAGGTGCAGACCAGTTCTGCATTCGGTGATTCGAGCCCCGGGATCGGACCCGGCCGTGGACTCGGACTCGGGCGCGAGGTCAAGACCCGGCCCCGGACTCGGGTAGGAGGTCAAGACCCAGCCCCGGACTCGGGTAGGAGGTGGTGCCGCCACCCGAACCGATGAGGGGTCGCCTTGGACCGAGCTCGCGTGGAGACTGGTGGCCCTGACCGGCGTCAGCGCGCAGCGGGTACCATCTTGCTGCGGCCCTCCCGCCGGGCCACCGCGGCGCCCCATGTGACGCGGCCGGACGGGATTCGGGCCCTGTCGTGTTGTCCGGCGTCCGGAGCCCCGAACCCGGAGCCCCGAGCATGGAGCCCCGAGCCCCGAGCCCGGAGCCCCGAGCGCGGAGCCCGGAGTCCGGATCGCGACGACCAGGCGAGAGTGAGATCGTCAAGCGCAAACGAGCGGAGGGATCGTGAAGGTCGTAGTCGGGCTCGGGAACCCGGGCTCGCAGTACGCGGGGACCCGCCACAACATCGGTTGGCTGGTCGTGGACCGGCTCGCCGAGCGGGCCGGGTGGGATGGCCGTGGGCGCCAGCGCGATGCGTCGAGCGTCGTCGGCGGACGCTATCGCGGGCTGGACATCACCCTCGTCAAGCCGCTCACCTACATGAACGACTCCGGATTGGCAGTGCGCAAGGTCCTCGCCCGTGAACACGCCCCGCTGCACGACCTGCTGATCGTCGCGGATGACTTCGCCCTGCCGTTCGGGAAGCTGCGTTTTCGCGAGGGCGGCGGGCACGGCGGCCACAACGGCCTGCGCTCGATCATCGATGAGATGGGCACCGAGAAGTTCAGTCGTCTGCGCATCGGCATCGGCGACCCGGTCCGTAACGCCCGTGATCATGTCCTGAGCAAGTTCGCGCCCGACGAGGCACAGCGGCTGGACGAACTGCTGGACGCGGCGTCGGATGCCGTCGAGGCGTGGGCGCGCGAGAGCACAAGCAAGGCGGCCAACCGGTTCAACACGTTCGAGCTTCGACCGGCCGACGCCGATCGACTCGCGGCGCCGGGCGAGGTCGATGGACCACCTGGCGCTGACGGCATCCGACGAACGAGGACTGGGTGGCGGCGGATGCTCCCGGGGAAGTCCGGGGACGGCGCCGATGGCTGACCCGGATGGCACAGCGATGGCTGACCCTCACGACGCCGCGATGACTTGCCGGACAAGAGCCGCACATGACTGAGCGGACGGACTCCTCGTCGCGACCGCCCCTGCGCGGGAAGCGCGGGCGTGACAGGCGCATCGCCGAGAATGTCGCAGCCGACTTCGCAACCCGGCACGCGCAGCCGGCGGCGGACGAGGCGCTCGACTTCGATGTCGCGGCTGTCGATGCGGAAGTCGAGGATGCGCTTCACACGACCACACAGCGTGCGCGCAGGCCGTCTCCCGCCTCTCGCCCTCCCGCCTCTCGCCCTCCCACCGCACGCCGTGCCAAAGCGGCACGGCCGACAGCCGGCCATCGGCTACCGGACCTCGCCGCCCTGCCGAGACTGCTGGCGTCCACCGGCACGTTCGAGGCACTCAGGGAGCGGCTGGGCAGTCCCATCGACATCGGACGGGTCGGGCGACACGTCGGGCTCGTCGCTGTCCCCCACGGCGCCAAGTCATTCCTGGCAGCCGCCATCGCGCTCGACGAACGGCTGGTCTGGATCGCCCGTGACGCCGAGATCGGCGATCGCGTCGCGGAGGAACTCGGGGCGTGGCTTGGCGATCCCGGCGCAGTGGCGACCCTCGAGCCGCGGACCTCGCTCGCCTACGAGCGCAGCGAGCTCGTCGCCGACGAGACCGCCGCGCGGGTGGCCGCGCTGTCCGCGTGGCGGAGCGGTCGGGCCCGCGTGCTCGTGGCCAGCGTCCAGGCCCTCCTCCAGCACACGATCTCGCCCGACGACCTGCCGGAGACGCCGCGTGAGCTGCGTGTCGGCGCACGGGTGCGACCGGACGACCTGCTGTACGACCTGCTCGATCTCGGCTATGCGCCAGTCCTCGAGGTCGCGGGCCGCGGCGAATTCGCTCGACGGGGCGGGATCATCGATGTCTTCCCACCATCTCGCGAACTGCCTATACGGCTCGAGTTCTTTGGCGACGAGATCGATTCCCTTCGGGCCTTCGATCCGACCGACCAGCGAACGACAGAAAGGATCGATGGCGCCGTCCTGTTGCCCGCATCGGAGTTCCTGCTTGCCGCCGGTGGCATCGAAGCGATCCGTGGGCGGCTCGGGCGCGATGCCCGCCAACTGGGTGAACGCCTGACCGCTGATCTCGCGAGGTTCGCGGGTGCGGACGACCCGTTGCGTACGACCGCTGCCGCTGCCGCCGCGGCCACGGCCA
>CAYNGM010000392.1:0-1088 GCA_964396565.1 uncultured Anaerolineaceae bacterium
ACATCGACATCCCGGGCTTCCTCAAGGCGAACACCGAGGGCTCGTTCATCGAGTCGGCGCGCATCTTCAAGCGCACCATCCCGTTCCCGTCGGTGCTCGGCCGGGTGTGCCCGGCGCCCTGCGAGGAGCACTGCCGGCGCGACGAGGTCGAGGAGGCCATCGCCATCCGCGACAGCCATCGCTACGCGGGCGACCAGGTGCTCAAGGCCCAGGCGCTCGGCCACAAGGCGCCCGTGCCGTTCGAGGTCCAGCCGGCGTCCGGCAAGCGGGTCGCGGTCATCGGCTCCGGGCCCTCGGGCATGGCGTCCGCCTACTACCTCGCCATCGCGGGCCACGAGGTCACCGTCTTCGAGCGTGACCCGGCGCCGGGCGGCATGCTCCGCTACGGCATCCCCCAGTACCGGCTGCCCAAGGTCGAGGTGCTCGAGGCCGAGTACGAGTCGGTCACCCGTCTGGGCGGGAAGATGGTTTGCAACGCCGCGCTCGGGGTGGACTACACGCTCGACGACCTGACCAATCAGGGCTTCGACTCGGTGGTCATCGCCATCGGCTGCTACGACACCAACAAGCTGGGGATCCCGGGCGAGGATGCAGCCGAGGTGCTCGACGGACTCGAGTACCTGCGCACGGCCACGCTCGGGCTGGAGTACCCGGACCACGCCGGCAAGCGGGTCGTGGTCGTCGGTGGTGGCTTCACCTCGATGGACTGCGTGCGGACCTCCGTCCGCCAGGGCGCCAGCGAAGTGACCCTCGTCTATCGCCGTGACATGAAGGACATGCCGGCGGCCGGGGAAGTCCACGAGGCGCTCGAGGAGGGCGTCACGGCCATCTTCCAGGCGGGGCCCGTCCGGGTCGTGGTCGATGACGACGGCAACGTGACCGGCGTCGAGTTCATCCGGATGCGACCTGGAGCCCCGGACGCGTCCGGTCGGCGCCGGCCGGAGCCTGCCCCCGGCACCGAGTTCACCGTCCCGTGTGACCGCGTCCTGCTGGCCATCGGCCAGGGCCCCGACCTGTCGTGGATCGGCCCGGGCTCCGAGGGGGCGGAGGCCACCAGGCAGAAGCGCCTCAAGGCCGACGCGGTCACC
>CAYNGM010000392.1:1098-2412 GCA_964396565.1 uncultured Anaerolineaceae bacterium
TCGGCACCGGCGACGTGCGGATCGGTGCTGCAACGGTCGTCCAGGCCGTGGCCGAGGGTCGACGCGCGGCGTACGCCGTCGATGCCTACCTCAAGGGACTCGATCTCGCCGCGATCCGGACCCGCCAGACGCTGGCCGAGCCACAGCCCGAGTTCCTGTCGATCGTGCCGTTCACGGCCGAGGTGAAGGAGCCACGCTACCGGCTCAAGGCCATCGAGGCCGAGGAGCGCAACCGCAGCTATATCGAGTACGAGCTGCCGTACACCCGCGAGGAAGCGGTCGCCGAGAGTACGCGCTGCCTGCAGTGCACATGCGAGGCCATCGGCTTCTGCGACCTGCGCCGCCTCGGGATCGAGTACGGCACCACCCTGCGCACGCTCGAGCCGCAGTACCACCAGGGCGCCGGCTATCGATCGATCACGGAGAACCGGTTCACCGGCATCAACCACGACTACATCCGCGACGACAGCCACGCGTTCATCCTGCGCGAGCCCTCGCGCTGCATCGACTGCGGCCGCTGCGCCCAGGTCTGTGCCGAAGTCGTCGGGGCGGCCTGCTACGACTTCATGCGGATCGGCTTCGACACCCTGGTCACGACCCCGCTGGACATGAGCCTCAACGACACCCCGTGCGTGTCGTGCGGGCGCTGTGCCGAGACCTGCCCGACCGGCGCGCTGATGCCCAAGCCGCGGGTCCTCCAGAAGTACGAGGTGGACGAGAGCCGCTGCATCCTGTGCGGCATCTGTGTCGATGCCTGTCCGTACGATGCCCTGCGCGACGGCGGTGAGATCGAGCTCGCCCACACCAGCCGGTCCGACCCGACCATCGACCTGATGGCGCTCGCCGCGATCGACCGTGAGACCGAGGTCACCTATATCCGACGCGAGCGCGACTGGGCAGAGCGCGCGGCGGCCGATGGCCGGTTCTTCGACAGCGCCCGGATGCTGCCCGTACTCCCTCCGGCGGTCGGCGGGATCCCCGCTTCGCTGGCGGCCGGCAACGGCGGCGGCAATGGCCACGGAGACGACGGCCGGTCCGCGATCGCAGCGCTCGGACCTGGTGGGCACGAGTAGGCGTTCGCGATGATCCGTCGGCTGATCCCGATCGCGTTGGCCCTCGCCGTGATGGGCGTCGTGTTCGGCGTGGCCGCGCTGATGCTCATCTTCCTCGGCCAGGACTGGGCTGATGCGCTGTTCTGGATCTTTGCGGCGGTGATGCTGGGCTTCGGGCTGCTGGTCGTGACGATGCGCGACATCATCCGCTGCGGTCTGGCCATGATCGTCTGCTTCGGGGCGCTGGCCGGCATCTACGTGA
>CAYNGM010000393.1:0-2411 GCA_964396565.1 uncultured Anaerolineaceae bacterium
GTCGTCATCGATGGACTTCGCGATCCGACTGCCTCAGGCGCACTCGACGCCGTCCTCGCCACGGCGTCAGTCCACGTTGAACCCTTCACTGCCGAGCAGGCAGCGATCGCGCGCACCGCCTACCAGCGGTTCGGCAAAGGCAGTGGCCATCCGGCTCAACTGAACATGGGCGACTGCTTCTCGTACGCCCTGGCACGCGACATCGGAGAGCCTCTGCTCTTCAAGGGTCGCGACTTCGCACTCACCGATATCGAGATCGTGACGACGCCGCTCAAGGAGCGACGCCTGAGCGAGGTCATCGCGACGTACTCGGCCGGCACTCCCTGACGGGACGGGTTGGGCTAGGCTCACGCCATGTCCACCACCGATACCTTCGACGTCCAGGCGCTGCGCGCCGAGTTCCCTGCGCTGGCCCGCCGCGGTCCGGACGGCCGGCCCGCGGTCTTCCTCGACGGTCCGGGTGGCACGCAGGTCCCACAGCGTGTCATCGATGCCGTCGTCCGCTACTACACGGACACCAACGCGAACAACGGGGGCGCGTTCGTCACCAGTCGCCTGAGCGACGAGGTCGCCGAGGAGGCCCATTCAGCCGTCGCCGACTTCCTCGGTGCGGGTGATCCCGACGAGATCAAGTTCGGCTACAACATGTCGACCCTCACGCTCCAGCTTGGGCGTTCGATCGGGGCGACTCTTCGACCGGGCGATGAGATCGTGGTGACGACCCTCGACCACGAGGCCAACGTCAGCACATGGGAGGCGATGGCCCAGGAACGTGGCGTCCTCGTCCGCAAGGTGGACATCGATCTCGACGACCTGACGCTCGATCTCGAGGACCTCGAATCGAAGCTCAACGAGCGCACCCGGCTCGTCGCGATCGGCTATGCCAGCAACGCTGTCGGGACGGTCAATCCTGTCGGGGAGATCGTGGCCCGTGCCCACGAGGTCGGCGCGCTCGCCTTCGTCGATGCCGTGGCCTATGCGCCGCACGGACCGATCGACGTCCGCGCGATCGATGCCGACTTCCTGGCCTGCAGCGCCTACAAGTGGTTCGGTCCGCATCTGGGGGTCCTTTATGGCAAGGCTGAGCACCTCGATC
Source organism: uncultured Anaerolineaceae bacterium (assembly GCA_964396565.1). Classification (GTDB taxonomy): domain Bacteria; phylum Chloroflexota; class Limnocylindria; order Limnocylindrales; family CSP1-4; genus SPCO01. The sequence goes on from CAYNGM010000393.1 coordinate 1,097, forward strand.
GTCTGCCGGCGTTCAAGGTCCGGCCCGCCCACGACCGCTGGGAGACGGGGACCCCGAACCTCGAGGGGATCGCCGGGACGCTCGCCGCGACCGACTACCTGCGCGACGTCGGTCGGGCGTACGGCGACGTCGCGAACGCCCCAAGGGCGGCGGACGCCAGCGAGCGACGCCGCGAACTCGTGGCGGCGATGGTCGCGATCCTCGAGTACGAACGCGCGCTCGTGCGGCGGTTGCTCGACGGCCTCCTTGCCATCCCTGGCGTGACGGTCCATGGCATCACCGACCCCGGACGCGCCGCCGAGCGCGTGCCGACGGTGTCAGTGACGCTCGATGCCACCTCGCCGCGCGTCGCCGCCGAGGCGCTCGGTGAGCGCGGGATCTTCACCTGGGACGGCGACTTCTACGCGACCGGACTCATCGAGCGGCTCGGACGGGCGGAGGCCGGTGGCGTCCTGCGGCTCGGTCTCGTCCACTACAACACCGCCGACGAGGTCGATCGGACACTCGAGACGCTCGAAGACGTCGTCCGCGGACGCGCCGGGAGGGCATGACCGTTCGGCGGATCGCCGGACGCGTCGTTTGCGGGATCCGGGGTCCGCGCCCATGATGGCCGGGCCGACGGTCCGTCGGTGTCACTTGCAGCGAAGGACGCCATCCATGCGCACGCTCGCACATCGTGCTCGTCCAGCGGGCCTTTTCGTCATCCTCGCCATGATCGCCGCGGCCTGCGGTGGCACCACCGCATCGGGCCCCAGCGGCGCGCTCCCGACGGGTGCCGCGCCGACGACCGGGGCGACACAGCCAGCATCCGTCGCGCCGGCGACGGTCGCTCCGACAGCTGGCGCCGCGAGCACCGAGCCGTCGAGCGCGGTCGCCATCCCGACCTTCGACCTGAGCAAGCTCGGCGGAGCTATCCCCGGGCTCGACTCTTACCGCGTGGCCGTGACCACGGACGGCACCAAGCAGTACGAGAGCACGGTCGTCACCAAACCCGAACTGGCCAAGCACATCACGACCTTCGACGACGACGGGTCGGTCGATGACGAGTTCATCATCGTCGGCGACACGGCCTGGGAGAAGGACGACGGGAAGTGGCAGGAGATCCCGAGCCAGCTGGGCAAGGCGATGCTCATGGCCCTTGACCCGAGCACGATGTTCGCGGCCTACGCGTCAGCGAACTGGTCCGGTGCGGCGACCCAGGTCGGCCACGAGGACAAGAACGGGATCCCGTCGACGCATTACTCGATCGATCCGAGCAGGGTCATCATCGCCGGAGTACCGGCCGGGACCACGATCGACCTGTGGGTCGCCGACG
>CAYNGM010000394.1:0-2404 GCA_964396565.1 uncultured Anaerolineaceae bacterium
CGAGGTCGGGCGAGCCACGGAACGTCTTGATGACGCTGAACCGGTAGTCCCAGCGCCCGGCGTTGAGGCCCGCGGCGTGTTCGCGCAGCTCGTACAGGATCTCGTCCATCTCGAACGCTGCGCTTATGGTCTCGATCAGCACGGTCGCCCGCACCGAGCCATGCGGCACCCCCAGGCGGTCCTGCGCCCACTTGAAGAAGTCGTTCCACAGACGCGCTTCAGGATGCGACTCGAGCTTGGGCAGGTAGAGGTAGGGACCGGTCCCGCGGGAAACGCGCTCCGCGGCGTTGTGGAACAGGTAGAGCCCCGCATCGAACAGCGACGCCGGTATCGGGGCACCGTCCACGAGCACGTGGGTCTCCAGGAGATGCCAACCGCGCGGGCGGACGACCAGCGTCGCGACACGCTCGCCGAGTCGATAGGCGCGTCCGTCCGGAGCGTCGTAGGCGAGCGTTCCCCTGACCGCGTCCATGATCGCCGCCTGCCCGGCCACCACGTTGGCCCAGGTCGGCGAGAGCGCGTCCTCGAGATCGGCCATGAACACGCGGGCGCCGGAGTTCAGGGCATTGATCATCATCTTTGGCTCGGCCGGCCCGGTGATCTCGACCCGTCGGTCATCGAGGTCAGCCGGTGCCGCCGCGACGGTCCACTCGGCATCACGGACGGACGCAGTCTCGGGCAGGAGACCAAGGGTCCCGCCGGCGGCCAGGGCGGCATGACGTTCGGCGCGCCGATGCAGGATGTCGAGCCGCCCAGGACCGAACCGGCGCGCCGCCTCGGCCAGGAACTCGAGCGCCTCCCCGGTCAGGACTCGATCGATCCCAGGCACGCTCGGACCGCCTACTTCGACTCCATCTGCCATGACCTGCGCGAAACCTCCCTGCTTGCAGACACAGGGTACCCGGCAGCCGCCCTCGCCGAGCCCGTCGGCCGCCGCTCAGTCGGCGCTCAGTCGTCGCCGCGCCGGACCGTCGCCTCGATCAGCCCATGTGGCTCTGTCGTCGCGACATAGACCGTCCGATCATTGACCAGCCCGAACGGCGCAAGATCGGCCGGCCAATGATGCAGGTTGGGCAGGACCATCCGGACCTCATCGAGCTCGGCGTGCCGTTCCAGCATCGCCCGGGCCATGATCCAGATCGAGGTCTGGACGCTCGGGCTGTCGTGGTCGGCGAATACCTCGAGAAGCGTCGCGCGGACCCCGTCGTAGGTCGTGTCGAAGTCGAGGTCCGGAGCCCCGTAGCGCCAGATCGCGGTCACCTTGGTGGCCATCAGCCGGTCATCGGTCTCGGCCAGGGTCGTGTAGCGATCGCGTGGGAAGCCCTCGAACGCGGACCTTGTGGTCTTCATCACCACGAGGTCTTCGATCCCGGCCTCGACGATGGTCGCGCCGCGACCGGCCGAGATCGTCGCGACGCGGGTGCCTTCGCCACCACGGACGAAGGCATCGGGAGCCGTCGCATCGCCGACCGCTACCGGTCGCCACGACTGGGCGCGGATGTTGACGGTCGCCCGCTCGACCTGCTCGAAGTCGAGGAAATGCCCAGCCAGCGCCCGTCCGTAGTCCTCGATCGAGCCATCGAGATGGTCGAGGGCAAAGGCGTAGGCGGTGTTCTTCATCGTGTCGGTGGCCACGACGTGGGCGTTGTCGCCGTCGGTATGGGCGGCCACGAAGTCGCCCTCGAGGGCGATGGCGACGGTCAGATCGTGAAGGCGATGTGGCGTCTGATCGCGTCCGACCCGGACGACCCTGATGGCCGCCTTGCCGTAGCGATGGGCCGCGAGCTCGATCATGGCGCAACCTCCCGGGTAAGCCTGGACTGACGGTCGATGGCGATGTCGATGACCGCATCTATGGCGCGCTCGAGTTCTGCGGGGCGCTCGGCATCGAGTGCGGCCTCGAAATCCGGTAGCAGGGCCTCGCGCGTCCTGCCCGCGACGAAGACGCAGTAGCGGAAGCCGAAACGGGCCTCGTAGGCATCGTTGAGCGCGGCCAGCCTGGCGCCCAGATCGCCCGGTGCGTCGCGATCGGTGCCCTGTTCGCGCACGCTCAGCCTCGACATCGTCGTCCGCGCGGCACCCAGCCGTGGGTGCGCATCGATGAGCTCGATCTGCTCAGCCTCCGGCATCGCGTGGGCGATCTCGCGCGCTGCGCGGAGGAGAGCGTCATCGTCGGCATACGGAGCGGCATCCATGAGTCGATCGATGAACCGCGGCGCGCCCTCGAACAGGACGATGAGTCGATCCCGCTCCGGGATCACCAGCCGGCCGCCTCGCGGATCGCCCGATGGAGGATCCGCGCCGCGACGACCCGACGATATTCCGCGGTGGAGCGCACGTCATCGATCGGCGCCAGCTCGGCGGCCAGCGTCTCGGCGGCCCGGTCGGCGACCTCGGGTGTCGG
>CAYNGM010000395.1:0-2382 GCA_964396565.1 uncultured Anaerolineaceae bacterium
GACCAGACCGATCGCGACGCCCCCGACGGCCAGCGAGATCACCACTAACGCTGCGAAGCGAAGCGGCCGGGTCGAAGAGCTCCGGGAGGAGGAATGAGCGGCAAGTCCAGCAGTTCGGCGGCGGGCCGGCAATGGCTGTCCTGCAAAGCGTGCGGTGCGGGATCGACGCGTCATTAGCTGGTCCCTTCCTCGTGATATGGAACGGTCGTCGGCGCCGTCGGACGGTGTCGCCGAAGTCGTGTTGCCTTTCGACCGGATGTCGACCGTCCAAGGGCCGTCCGCAGCAGGCCATCGACGACGTCCCGGGCTTCCGGACTTGGCAGGCAGTTGCCGAGCTCGAGCTCGACGAGACGAACGAGCAACGAATCGAGCGAGCCCCTGGCTGCCAGGAGTTGCTGTGCGACTTCCGAGAACGGGTCGGCGTCGGCGATCATGCCGGCGAGGGCGCCCGTCTGGCCGCTCGCCCGCTGGGCGTGACGGACGGCAGCAGCCCGCTGGTCGACGGAGGCCAAGGAGGTCACGGTCGCACGAAGACCGCGCCGGTCATGCCGGCGGCAGCATGACCTGGGAGGGAGCAGATGAACGTATGCGTCCCGGGCTGATCGAACTGAAGCGTGATCGTTCGCGTTTCGCCGGGCTCAAGGATCGACTCGACGCCCTGGAGGCCGGGCATGTGAAGCGATGGGAAGTTCAGGTCGTGGCGCTCAGTCCCGCGGTTCGTGAGGCGGACCCGCAGCGGCACGCCCACGGTCGCGTTCAGCTGGCTCGGGCTGAAGCGGAGATCTTCGAGGATGATTTCGGCCGAACGGTCACTCGTGCCCGAGCCGTTCCGTCCGACACCCGTCGCGAGCGCTGCGACGAGAACGACGGCCACGACACCAACGATTGCCAGGCACCCGACCGCTTTCATGGTCCGCATCCCTCATGACGAGTGGCATCAGCCTTGGCCTCGCCGGTGAGTCTGCGGTGAGCCGTGCCTGAGAGCCGGCTTAGAAGTCGTCGTTTGGCGTTCTGACTTCCAGGTCACCCCCTCCACCGCCTGGACGCCGGGCGGCATGTCGCGCTGTCGTCATCAAGCGACTCAGGCTGGGGACCGTCCCCGGAATAGCTCCGCGCGCCAGACTCAGCCCGAGCTCGACCGGTGTGCGATCGCGGGCCACGACCGTCTGGGTCGCGTCGTTCGCGGCTGGTGAGGCCTCGGCGCCACCGGCGACCGCCGTGACCGCGAGCGGGGTGGTGATGGTCTCGTCGCCGATCGCGCGGAGTTCGTAGGTGCCGGACGGCAGATGGCTTGGGATCGACAGTTCCTTCGAGAACATGCCCTCGGCATCGGTCCGGACGCTTCCGAACTCGACCACGAGATCCTGACCTGCCAGGACCAACACGCGGTCGTTGTCGGGCTCCAGGCCGCTGCCGGCGAGGACGACGGTATCGCCCGCGGTCACATTCGCCGGCTCGACGACGATCTCCTCCTCCCCGCTACCCTCGTGGGCCATCGTTGTCACGACGCCGGCAAGGGAGAGCGCGACTCCGAGGACGATCGCAAACGATACGGGCTTATGCATGGGATGAAGGCCTTTCTCTCGCGCCCCGCCGAGCAGCGGGACCATGAAGCCGGCCGAGCCGGCCACGATCAATGGCAAGCCGACGAGGAGGGCGAGCGCCCAGGCACCGATCGAACCTTCGACAAGGGCGCTGCCAAGCCCGACCTCGACGGCGGCCATGCCGGCAGCGAGCGACACGAGGCGAAAGACGATCGCGATCATCACATCGCCTCCTGGATGTGCGCCTCGGGCACGGTGACCAGCGCGTAGACCACGAGGGCGACAGCGGCCAGCGCGACCGCCGCGCCGATGGCGTTGAAGACCCTGCGCCGCGCGGGCGATCGATACGGGCTCCGATCGACGAATGGCACGAGCGCCAGCACTGCGAACAGGATCGTTGGGACCCAGAGGAGGGCGGGCAGCCCGAACCAGTCCTCGAACGGGTAGAACGGCAGGAACATCCAGGGCGGCTTCGTGGTCTCGGTGCCGGGGATCGGCCGGTCCCCGAGGCCGGCTGGCCAGAACAGGGTCAGGACCGTGGCAGCGGCAAGCATCAGGAGCCCGAAGCCGGCCATGCGAACCAGATGGGCCGCGAAGGAGGAGCCACCCTTTGCGGGGACCGGACCGCCGTCGACAGCCGCATCAGCCTGGGCCGGCAGGGCGGAGATCCCGTGTCGCTTGACGAGCAGGAAGTGAGCGATCAGCAACAACACGCCGATCCCGGGAAGGATCACGATATGGGCCATGTACAGCCGCCCGATGATCGGCAGGCTCGTCGTGAAATCGCCGGAGAACCAGAACCCGAACGCTCCGAGGAAGTCGCCGATCTCGACGTTGT
>CAYNGM010000396.1:0-2375 GCA_964396565.1 uncultured Anaerolineaceae bacterium
GTCATCGAGCGGCGCGAGATCCACGGAGAACCCCTTCTCGCCACCGATCTTGACCTTGGCCGGCTTGGTCGAGCTGATGCCCTCGGTCACGACGAAGGCCTCGATCAGGTCACGGGCGCGATCACGCGGTTCGACGGCGTGGCCGGATGGATAGACCTCGCGGATCCCCGACACGAAGACCATCCGCCCGGTGTCACGAACGAGTGACACGACATCGGCCGCCCGGGGCGCGTTCGACCAGCCCGTTCCGAGCTTGATATCGAATGCGGGCCGGAACGACGACGGCGCATATCGGCCGGGCTCCAGCCCACAGGCGAACCCGAAGTACGCCTCACACAGATCAGCGACGCGCCCGGGCGGAGGCGTCCGCGGCTGAGCGGTGGGCGTGTCCGGCTCGATCGCCGACGTCGCCGCCGGGGGCCCTGTCGGGTCGGGCTCGGCGGTCGCATGGTCGGCGTCCGTCGGGTCGGTCGCGGGCGCCGGCGACCTGGTCGGTCGGGGAGACGCCAGTGCGGTCAGGCCACCGGATCGACCGTCGGCATCGCCACCGGGCAGTGCGGCCACGAGAGCCACGCCAAGGACGACCCCGGCCACGCCGAGACCGACGACCGCCAGACCACGGGTGGTCCGACGCTGGATCGAGTGCCTGGAGGGCAGTCGGTCGGAGGGGCGGGCCATCGCCGCGGGTCCGACCGGCGGGTGTTCGATGGGCGGTGGTTGGAGGGTTGGCGGTTGGAGGGGCGGTGGTTGGAGGGGCGGGTTCGCTGCAGGCGGGGCGATCGGCGCGGCCGTTGCAAACGTCTCGATGGGCGGAGTCGTCGTCGCACGGACGTCCGGTGGCACCGCGGGGACTGACGTCACCATCGACTCGAGGGCACCAGCCATCGCGAAGCCATTCTCGTAGCGGTCGGCGGCATCTGGCGCGAGCGCGCGTCGGACGACCGCATCGAGCTTCTCGGGAACCTCCGGGACAAGCGCGCGGGGTGACGGAGCCGGGGCGCCCAGCCGCGCGAGAGCGATCGAGTCGGAGTCGGGGCCCGTCCACGCCCGTCGGCCGGTCAGGGCCTCGTACAGGACCAGACCCAGGCCGTAGACGTCGGACGCCGGCGTCGTGGTCACCCCGCGAGCCTGCTCGGGGCTGAAGTAATGGACGCTGCCGAGAGTCGTCCCTGGCAGCGCCGCCTCCGCGTCGACCGCCAGTCGGGCGATGCCGAAGTCAGCGACCATCGCCCGCCCATCCACCGCAAGCAGGATGTTCCCGGGCTTGATGTCACGATGGACTATGCCCCGGACGTGCGCGACCCCAAGACCCCGCGCCACATCGAGTCCGATCCGGGCGGCGTGATCCGGAGCGAGGCGGCCACTCCGTCGCAGCCGCGCCGCGAGGTCCTCGCCATCGATGAGCTCCATGACGAGATACGGCTGTCCGTCGTCGGTCCCGGTATCGAGGCAGGCCACGATGTTGGGATGGCGGAGCACGGTCGCCGCGAGGACTTCCCGCCGAAACCGCTGGGCCAGATCGACGTCCCGGCCCACCTCGTGATGCAGCAACTTGACCGCCACGTCCCGCTCGGCCTTCAGGTCACGGGCGCGATGGATGGTCGCCATCCCGCCGCGCCCGATCATCGGCCCAAGGCGATAGCGCCCGCCGACCAGCCGAGGCTCCCCCGACTCGTCGCCGAGTGCCTCCTGGCGTCGTGCGGCGTCGTCGCGCGACTCGCTCACGCCACGACGATAGCCCACCTCGTCATGAGAGGCCGCCGACGGCTCGCGTCAGCGTGCTTCGCCACGGGCGTTCCTGCCTCGTGACCCACCCATATCGCCCCACCCGGCGCGGCCCCTGCCTCGTCACCCACCCGGCACGCCCGACGCCGCACTACCCACCCCGGCGCGACCCACCCGGCGCGGCCCCTGCTTCGTGACCCACCCGGCGGGTGAACGGTCGGCCGGATCGATGACTACCACCGATCCGGCTATCCCGGTCGACGATCCACCCTCCGGAGGGCCTACTGGTCGACAGAGCAACCTCACCCGATACGAGCGAGCCGCTCGGTCGATGGTTGATCCGCCCCGTGGCACATCATCGACGAGCTGCTCCGTCGATGACCGCTCAGGATCGGGTGCGCTCCGCGTGGGCGAGCCGCTCGCCAGGGAGCACCACCGGCCGATTTCCGGACGGCCAGCCTTCAGATGATCGATCGCCCGAGGTCCCGCTTCCGGCTGGTTGACTGCCCGAGGGCCGCGTGCCTGTCTGACGTGACCCGCCGGGATGCGCACCCAGCGACGTGCCGGGGCGTGGACGCCCGCCGTCCGGACGGCGCTTATGTCGCCCGGAATGGGGTCTCGAATCGTTGCGGAGGGTCGAAGCCGGGTGC
>CAYNGM010000397.1:0-2362 GCA_964396565.1 uncultured Anaerolineaceae bacterium
GGCATCCGCACGCGAACGGTCTGATAGTCGGGCGGGCGCCAGTCAAGGATCTCCTCGAGGACCGCGTCGGCGCCGTGCTGGCAGTGATTGACCGTCCCGATGCCGCGCCGGCCGGCGACGGTCGTCTCGGCGAACTCGGTGATCCCGACGCTCCAGCGAAGCCGATGCTCAGGGGCGGTCAGGAACGTCCAGGCGAGCGACTGGGGGGCTGGAAGGTCGGTCTCGATCGTCCAGCCTGCCCCATCCGGCGCCACGATGACCTCCGTCCGTGCCTGTTCCGATCGCCATGCCTCCGCGAGATCGCGTACCCAGACGACGACCTCACCGATGACGTCGTACGTCTCGCGGTGCGACGACAACCCGACGGTCGCGGGATCGTCCACCCCCATCGCGGCAAGACACGCCTCGGTGTACGCAGCGTAAGCGCCGATGCCGGTGGTCTCCTCGATGTCGTTCTTGAGGAGACGGTGGATGAGGATGACGTCACGACCGACCAGCTCGTCTCGACCGGCCATCCGCTGCTCCGCGACAGATCCGTGGTGGGCGACGACCTTCAGATCGAGCGTCGGGATCAGGATGCAGGCGTTGCACGGGCAGGTCGTGGCCTGACGGATGTCGCGCAGACGACGCTGGAAGGCGAAGTAGCAGCCCTCGACGGTGTCCTGGAGCCCGGAGCCATCGACGCGCTCGGTCAGGGCGTAGACGAACGCCGCGTCTCCCTCGAGCTTGGCCAGCCTGAAAGATGGCCGCAGCGAGCGCACGACCGTATCCATCAGATCGGCGAGGACGTCCTGAGCGTGGTCCAGCTCGGCACCGGCGAGGTATGTGGTGTACCCCGAGATGTCGGCGATGATCAGGCAGGCGGGGTGTGGGGTCGGGAGCATCTGGACCTGACGCGATTGAGCGACGAGGGACCCATCATCCGTCGACGAGGGGTACCTGTCGAGGGGTATGGTTCGGTCATGTCCGCCCCCAAGGAGATCTTCGAGATCGATGGTCGCGAGGTGGCCGTCTCCAATCCGCAGAAGGTCTATTTCCCCGACACCGGGTACACCAAGATCGATGTCGTGCGCTACTACCTGGCGGTGGCGGACGGCGCGCTGACGGGTATCCGGGGCCGCCCGATGGCACTCAAGCGGTTCGTGGATGGCATCGCCAGGGAGCCGTTCTTCCAGAAGCGGGCGCCCGACAACACGCCCGACTGGATGCGCACGGCCGAGCTCACGTTCCCGAGCGGGCGGACCGCCGACGAGGTCGTGGTGGACGACACGGCCGGTCTGCTGTGGGTCGTCAACCTCGGCTGTCTGGACCTCAACCCGCACCCGGTCCGGGCGGACGACCTGGACCACCCCGATGAGTTGCGAGTCGACCTCGATCCGATCCCGGGCGTACCCTGGTCGCAGATCCGGGACGTCGCGATGGTCTGTCGGGATGCCCTGACCGACGTCGGCCTGGTCGGCTGGCCAAAGACCTCCGGCTCGCGTGGCATCCACATCAATGTCCGGATCGAACGTCGCTGGACCTACCCTGAGGTGCGCCGGGCGGCATTGGCACTGGCCCGGGACGTGGAGGCGCGGATGCCCGGTCGGGCAACGTCCAGGTGGTGGAAGGAGGAACGCGTCGGCGTCTTCCTCGACTACAACCAGAACGCCAAGGACCGCACGGTCGCCTCCGCGTACTCGATCCGCCCGCTGCCCGACGCGCGGGTCTCCACGCCGCTGTCGTGGGAAGAGGTCCCGACCGTCGAGGCGGAGGCGTTCACGATCGAGACGGTTCCGGCACGGTACGCGACGATCGGCGACCCCGGAGCCGGCATCGATGCGGCGGTCGGGTCCCTCGACGCGTTGCTCGAGTTGTCGGCCAGCCACGAGCGCGACGGGCTGGGGGACGCCCCATGGCCTCCGAACTACGCCAAGCAGGCCGGTGAGCCGCCACGCGTCCAGCCCTCGCGCAAGCGACGGTCCGACACCGAGTACGACGCCGGTCGGGGTGAGGGCGGTGGGCCGCCACCGGAGGTCGCCGCGGAACGGGCGGCGGCAGTCGCAGCCGGTGATCGCAACGCCGGACTCCCGACCGAGTGGGAGGGCTCGCGCCCGACGCCGACCGGCCGGCGCAGGACGAGCACCCCCGTCATCGAGATATCGCGGGCGGCGTCGAAGGCCGAGGCGCTCGAGGGCCTCGAGCGCTGGAAGGGCCGCCATCCGGAAGCCGCAGCGCACCTTGAGCCGCCGGACGTCCTGGTCGACGGGATGCGCGGACGTTCATCGCTCTGGTATCGCGTTCGGGTCAACCTCATCCACGTCCCGCAGGCGGAGCGTCCCGCGCAGGAGCCGCTCGATCCCGACTACGACCCGTGGGCGGG
>CAYNGM010000398.1:0-2360 GCA_964396565.1 uncultured Anaerolineaceae bacterium
CCAAAGCGCCTTTGCAATAAAGCATTACGCCTTTGGGTGTTTGGTGAACGGTGGATGACACAGGACCGGGATCTCGTCGATGGCCGAGGCGACCTCGTGCGGCCCGAGGTCAACGGCCGTGAGGCGCGAGGAGCGCACGACGAGATCGGCCAGCGGCTCGCCGACGCCATCGTCCGGCCCGCTGAGGGTGGTCTCCTCGATGTCGGCACCCATCCGCCGCAGGATGTCGATCACGGCTCGGCGGGTCGGGTTGACGCCCACGCCACGAAGGGTCAGGTCGGCGTCCGGATGGCCGGCTCCGGCCACGAGCCAGAAGGCGGCAGCCGAGACGTCGCCCGGGATGCGCTCGTCGATCGCCTGCACCGCCGTTCCTCCCTGCACCGACCAGGCGACTCCGCCATCAGGTCCATCCTCGCGGACCACCGACACCCCACGGGCGCGGAGCATCCGCTCGGTGTGATCGCGCGTCGCCACCGCCTCACGCACGGTCGTCCGTCCGTCTGCCCTCAGCCCGGCCAGCAGGATCGCCGACTTCACCTGCGCCGACGGCACCGGGGTCGGATAGTCAGTCGCCGCAAGCGGGGTATGCCCGACCACGGTCAGGGGAGGAAGGGAGTCGCCGCGCCGCGCGTGGAGCACTGCGCCCATGCGACGCAGCGGTTCGATGATACGAGCGACCGGTCGGCGTCGCAACGAATGGTCACCGGTCAGCACGCACGTCAACGGCAGTCCGGCCAGCATCCCGGTGATCAGCCTGAGACTCGTCCCGGAGTTGCCGCAGTCCAGGATGATGTCGGGCTCGGCCAGTCCGTCGGCACCGGGCGACGTGACCCGATAGTCGACCCGTCCCGACGCCTCGGCCAGACGTTCGACGTCGGCGCCGAGCGCGCGCATGATCGAGGCGGTCGAGCGCACATCCTCGCCGTCGCCAGCGCCATCGATCCGGCTCACGCCGCTCGCCAGCGTGGCCATGAGCAGGGCGCGGTGGCTGACCGACTTGTCGCCGGGCATGGTGAGTCGGCCACGCAGACGCGGGGCGGGCGTGACCGTCGCGAACGGCTCGGTGCTGGATGCCTGGGTGGTGTTCAATGCTTGGCCAGACCGCCGCCGCCGATGCCCAGGGCCTCGGACGCCATCAGGGGGTCGCCCTGCATGCCGCGGACCAGCTCGTGGACGGGCACCAGGGTCGTCATCAGGTCGTCGAACTGGGTCAGCGTGAGCTGCTGCTCGGCGTCGGATAGCGCCCTGTCCGGATCCGGGTGGACCTCGACCATCACGCCGTCCGCTCCGACCGCGATGCCGCCGACCGCCAGCGGCTTGACCAGCCAGCGCTTGCCGGTCGCGTGTGACGGATCGACGATGACCGGCAGGTGGGTCAGATGGTGCAGGAGCGGTACCGCGGCGAGGTCCATCGTGTTGCGGGTGTAGGTCTCGAACGTGCGGATGCCGCGCTCGCACAGGATGACGTTCGGGTTCCCGGAGCTGACGATGTACTCGGCCGCCATCAGCCACTCCTCGACCGTGGCCCCATAGCCGCGCTTGAGCATCACCGGCCGCGCCACCCGTCCGACATCACGCAGCAGCGAGTAGTTCTGCATGTTCCGGGTGCCGACCTGGAGGATGTCGGCGTACTCGGCGACGATGTCCACCTGGGAGGGCTCCATCACCTCGGTGATGATCGGCAGACCGGTCCGCTCGCGAGCCTCGGCCAGATAGCGCAGGGCTTCGACGCCAAGACCCTGGAACGCATATGGGCTGGTGCGTGGCTTGAACGCCCCGCCGCGCAGGATCGTCGCGCCGGCGGCACTCACGGCGTCGGCCGTCTCGAACAGCTGGTCGCGACTCTCCACCGAGCACGGTCCAGCCATCATGGTCAGCGATCCGTCGCCGATGACCGCGCCAAGCACCCGGATCACGGTGTCCTCCGGGTGGAACTCACGCGACGTCAGCTTGAACGGCCGGGAGATGAGGGCGACCCGCGCAACCCCAGGCAGCCCACCCAGCCGAGTTGCCAGTTCCGACTTGCGTCCGCCCATCTCGCCGACCACCGCGATGACCGTGCCGCTCGACCCGCTGTGCTCGAACGGGGTCATCCCCTCGCCGAGGATGCGGCTCTTGATGCCAAGGACCTCGGCCTCGGTCGCATCGGCGGTCATCACGACGAACATCGCGGGTTGGTCTCCTCGTCGGTCGGCCGGGCCAAACAAAAAAGCAGAGGTCTTGCCTCTGCTTCGTTCGCCCGGCACGACCCGTGCCCCCGGTCTAGTGACCGAGAACCATCATGCCGGGCTCAGAAAGTAGAAGAAGCGGCTCATGCGTGTCCCGGAGTGTGGCGGCCGAGCCGCGCGCTGTCAACGCGC
>CAYNGM010000399.1:0-2358 GCA_964396565.1 uncultured Anaerolineaceae bacterium
GCGCAACGAGACCTGGACGGTCATGGACGGGCTGCGTTCACTGGGCGAGGACCCCTGGTTCGGCCTCGGTGACCGGGATCTCGCGACGCACCTGTTCCGGACCGCGCGACTGCGGGCCGGGTGGCGGCCGACAGAGGTCGCGCTCGCCCTCCGAGAGCGGGGGGCGATCGAAGCCACCATCCTGCCGATGACCGACTCACCTGTCCGCACCGAGGTGCGCACCGACGACGGCTGGCTCGAATTCCAGGAGTACTTCGTACACCGCCACCAGGCGCCCGAGGTCAACGAGGTGCGCTTCCGCGGCATCGAGTCCGCGCGTCCGACACCGGAGGTCGCCGCGGCGATCGCCGACGCCGACGTGGTCGTGATCGCGCCGTCGAACCCGATCGTCTCGATCGACCCGATCCTGGCCGTCCCCGACATGCGCGGGGCGCTGCATGGGGCCCGGGACCGGGGCATCCCGGTGATCGCCGTCAGCGGGATCGTCGGCGGCAAGGCGCTCAAGGGCCCAGCCGACCGGATGCTTGCGTCGCTCGGAGGTGTCTCGAGTGCCGCGGGTGTCGCTGTTCACCTGCGCGACGTCGCCACGCACTTCGTGCTGGACGAGCTGGATTCGGCCCTGGAGCACGAGATCTCCGGGCTCGGCATGCAGACGCTCGTCGCTGACACCATCATGGGCGGTGACGCTGGTCGCGCCCGGTTGGCGGGCGAGATCCTGGCGTTCGTCAAGGGGGACTCCCATCGGTGATCGTCGCCATCGTCCCGGTCGGTCGGCTGGAGGGCGCCAAGTCGCGGCTTGGATCGGTCCTCGACGCCGAGGAACGGCGCGACCTCGCAGAACGCCTCCTGACCCGGACCATCGATGTCCTGCGCTCCATCCCGACGGTCAGCGAGGTCCTCGTGGTCACGCCTGACGATGACGCCCGGGCGGTCGCCCTGGCCGCCGGCGCCCGTCCGCTGCGCCAGCGCGCCGATGGCCTGAACGTGGGTATCCGCCACGCCCGCGACGAGGCGCTCGCCGCAGGAGCGTCGGCGATCCTGATCGTCCCGACCGACCTTCCCGGGATCTCGGAGCCGGCCATCGAGCCGATCCTCGCCACCCTGACGGATCCCGGGCCGCCACTGGTCACGATGGTGGCCGATCGCCACGGCCGGGGCACCAATGCCCTTCTGCTTGCCCCGCCAGACGTCATCGACGTCCGGTTCGGCTACGACAGCCGGCGGGCCCATGCCGATGCCGCGCGAGGCGCCGGGGCCCGGCTGGTCGAGTTGAGCGGACCTCTTGCCCTCGATCTTGATACCCCCGACGACCTGCTCCTGGCCGAGGCTCTCGACCCGGCCCTGGCCCGTGGCTGATCGGCTCGAGGTCATCGCCGTCCCGGGTCTCGGTGAGATCGTGCCCGGCGACGACCTGCCTGCGCTCATCGCATCGGCACTGGACGACGCGGCCGAACTCCGGCCCTACCGCAACGACGACGTCCTCGTGGTCACCCAGAAGATCGTCAGCAAGGCAGAGGGCGCGATCGTCGACCTGACCGCCGTCACCCCGCGGCCCGAGGCGACCGAGTTCGCCGAGCGCTGGGATCGTGACGCCCGTCAGGTGGAGGTCGTCCTGCGCGAGGCACGTCGGGTCGTGCGGATGGCCAACGGCGTGATCATCACCGAGACCCCGCACGGGTTCGTGTGCGCGAACGGCGGGATCGATGCCTCGAACGTCGGTCCAGCCTCGGGCAACGTGGTGACCTTGCTGCCCGGCGAACCCGATGCATCAGCCGAGCGGATCCGCCACGCAGTGCGCAGCGCCGTTGGTGTGGACATCCCGGTGATCGTGTCCGACAGCTTCGGGAGGCCGTGGCGTTACGGCATCGTCGATGTCGCCATCGGGGTCTCGGGGTTGTTGCCGCTCGAGGACCTGCGCGGCGAGCCCGATGCCGACGGACGGATCATGCGCTCCACCATCCGGGCCGTTGCCGATGAGTTCGCCTCGGCCGCAGAGCTCGCGCTGGGCAAGGTCGCCGGCCGACCGCTGGCCCTGATCCGCGGCGCGACCTTCGTCCGCGGCGAGGGTCGCGTGGCCGATACCCTCATCCCTGCCGAGACGGACCTCTTCCGCTAGGCGCCCTTCGCGCTACGCTCCGTCGAGATGCGCATCGGACTCCAGATCCAGTCGTTCACGTGGCCTGGCGGCGCATCCGCGATCGGTCCGACCCTCGCCCGGATCGCGGCGCAGGCCGACGAGGTCGGCTTCGATTCGATCTGGGTGATGGACCACTTCTTCCAGATCAGGGGCGTCGGCCGACCCGAGGAGCCGATGCTCGAGGGCTGGACCACACTCGGCTTCCTGGCGGCGCACACGAG
>CAYNGM010000400.1:0-1568 GCA_964396565.1 uncultured Anaerolineaceae bacterium
AGCGCGCGCATGACCTCACCCGGCGAGCAGGCATCGATCCCGACGCTCCCCGGACGACCGGGCTCTCCGAGCGCGCGCAGGACCTCGAGGATCGCCGGTTCCGGATTCGCCTTCATCGCGAACCGCAGCCGGAACGGCAACCCGGTCGCGGCGAACGCGGCATGGAACAGGCGGGCATGCTCTGCGCACCGCGTCCGGTCATAGGCGAGCAGCGGGGTCGTGTGGCTTCGCGCGAGTGACTCCGCATCGCGTCCGGCGATACGCAGCCGCCCGGCGTCATCGATGTCCAGACCGGGGCGAACCCACCAGGGCGTCTCGGTCCTGGCCGTGCTCGATGTGGCCATGATGTCGTCAGGCACCGGTGTGGACGACCCCATCGCGACCCACCCAGCGGTTCGGTCCGTCCTCGACATCGACCCCGAGCGCCTCGACGAGGTGCCGCGACGCGTGCGCGATCTCTGCGATCGCGGCGTCGAATGCCTCGCGGTTCCTGGCGCTCGGCTCTCGGTAGCCGCTCAGCTTGCGGACGTACTGGCGGGCGGCCGCCTCCAGTTCGCCGGTCGTCGTGGTCTCCCCGGGACGACGAAGGGTCTTGATGCTTCGGCACATTCCCGTACGGTAGGGCTCATGACGTCCAGCCGTCACCCCGCGGCCCATCTGCTCCCACGTCTGGCCCTCGCGGTCGTGCTCGGGGTCGGGCTGGCGGTCGGGATCGATGTCGTCCGGGCCGGTGGCACGAACGCCTGGCTGGCTCGTCATCGCCTGCCGACACCGTACGTCGAGGCCGGTCGACTCGTCGACATCGGTGGTCGGTCGCTCTACCTCGATTGTCGTGGCGCCGGGAGCCCGACGGTCGTGCTCGATGCCGGGATGGGTGGCGGTGCAGGTGACTGGGCCGCCGTGATCGAACCGCTTGCGGCGAAGGGTCGCACGTGCGCATACGACCGGGCCGGTCGGGGATCGTCGGGGGCGGCGCCATCCGGTGATCGCACGATCGCGGACCAGGCGGCGGATCTGCGGGCACTGCTGGCGGCTGCCGGAGGATCCGGGCCGTACGTTGTCGTCGGACATTCATTCGGCGGCGATGTCGTGCGGGTCTTCGCCGATCGCTACCGGGACGAGGTCAGCGGAGTCGTGCTGGTCGACAGCTTCAGCCCGGATCTCGAGGTCGATGCGGTCCATCCGCTGCTCGGCGACTTGCGACCGGAATACGAGACGCGGCTCGACAGCCTGCGCGCGACGGTGGCGGCGGTGGAAGGGCTCGACTGGCCCACCTCGGAAGCCGAGCTCAGGGAGACGGACCTGCGCGGTCTGCCGATCGAGGTGCTCCGTGCGCCGCGCGCAGAACCGCGGCTCGACGACGCGACGAACGCGGCGATCGAGGCCGCCGTCGTCGCCCGCAACGAGGCGCTCTCGCCTGGCCTCGTCCACTACGAGCTCGCCCCGGGTGCCGGCCACGTCATCCAGAACGACCGCCCGGACCTCGTCATCGCCGCGGTCCGCCGACTTGCCGACGGGACGTGAATAGAGCTGCCTCGACAGATGAGCCCGCATCCATGGGCCACACC
>CAYNGM010000400.1:1578-2353 GCA_964396565.1 uncultured Anaerolineaceae bacterium
ACCCGACGCCCCCTGACGCTCAGCAGGTTGCCGGTACGCACCACCGGTTTGTCATAGCCCGTCGGTACCAGGACGATTGGGGGTATCCTCTGCGGACTTCAGCCGTCGGGACCGGGTCTTGAAGCTTCCGGTCGCGGCCTCAGATCAAACGGGGGATCATCGTCCATGTCGTTCGTCGTCCGCCGCCCAGCCGACCCACAGGCGCTCACCCGCAGGCCAAGGCGGCGGGCCGCGTCCTTCGTCATCGCGGTCCTCGCGTGTCTCCTGACGGCACCCATGGTCGCCGCCTCCACCCCGGTCACCGACGGATACCGGGACCAGACCTATGGCGGTGGTGCGTTCCGACCGACGGCGGACAAGCCGCAGTCCAAGCTGTGGTTCACCGACGGGTCATGGTTCGCAGGCATGTTCCTGTACAAGACCACGAACCCGCCCAAGTCGGAGTACCGCATCTATCGCCTCGATCGGACCACCCACTCCTGGGTGGACACGACGACGGTCCTCGACACGCGCGACAAGACACACGGTGACTATCTCTGGCTCGAGGCTTCGCAGACGCTCTGGGTAGCCTCCTCGTACCTCCCGACTGCCGGCGCGACCGACGACGGGATCAAGATCTTCAAGTACAGCTACAACGCGGGGACCAACAAGTACACCGCGGCAGCCGGTTTCCCGATCACGATCCCGAATACCGCCACGAACCCCGCGACTCCTTCGGTCCTGGGCGGCGCGGCCAGCGTCACCCTGGAGCGCGACTCGACCGGTCGCCTGTGGG
>CAYNGM010000401.1:0-2340 GCA_964396565.1 uncultured Anaerolineaceae bacterium
CCGACCACGATGACCAGGCTCGTCGACTGGTACCGCGTCACGTCATCGACGATCGCCGTCGTCGCGCTGGTGATCGCCAACCTCATCCCGCTGGCAGGTGTCCTGTTCGCCGGCTGGAACGTCTGGATGGTCCTGATCGTGTACTGGCTGGAGAACGGCGTCGTCGGCGTGTTCAACGTCCTGAAGATGGCCCGCGCCCAGAGTACGGGTGATGCGAGTCCCTCCAACTGGCGGCTGAACGGCAAGCCCGCGGACCAGGTGGCGAAAGCCGGACTTATCCCGTTCTTCATCATCCATTACGGGATCTTCTGGCTGGTGCACGGGATCTTCGTCTGGACACTCCCCCTGTTCGGGTCGATGGAGACGGAGACCGCGACGGTCGATATGACAGCTGGCTTCGAGCCGATCGCTATCCCGATCGCGGTACTCGCACTCACGATCAGCCACGGACTGTCGTACTGGTTCAACTTCATCAGGGGCGGCGAGTATCTGCGGACGTCGGCGGCCAACCAGATGTTCGCCCCCTACGGCCGCCTGGTCGTCCTCCACATCACGATCATCATCGGCGCCATGGCCATCGCGCTCACCGGTGCGCCTGCCGCGGCCGTGGCGATCCTCGTCCTGCTCAAGACGCTGATGGACGTCGGCTTCCACCTCGCCGAGCACCGAAAGACCTTGCCGGCGTCGTCGCCTGGGACTGTGGCCGGAGCGACGCCCGGGCGCTAGTCCGCGGACCCCGCCAGCGAGTCAGCCGACGGCGTTCGAGGGGTCGTCCAGGACACCCTGGGTCTGCGCCACGCGCCAGGCAGCCAGCCTCGCAGCAAGGGCCTCGTCTGACAGGGACAGGATGGAGGCAGCCAGCAGTCCCGCGTTCATGGCGTTGCCGATAGCGACGGTCGCGACCGGGATCCCGCGCGGCATCTGGACGATCGAGAGCAGCGAGTCCATCCCGCCCAGGTGCTGGGTCGGGATCGGAACCCCGATGACCGGTAGCGTCGTCTTGGCGGCAAGCATCCCGGGGAGATGGGCAGCCCCACCGGCGCCGGCCACGATCACCCGGATGCCGCGGTCACGGGCTTCAGTGGCGTAACCGAAAAGGTGGTCTGGCGTCCGATGGGCGGAGACGACTCGCAACTCCGATGGGACGCCAAGTTCCGTCAGGATGTCGACAGCAGCCTGAAGCACCGGGAAGTCCGACCGACTCCCGCCGACCACGCCGACGACCGGGCCCTCCGCCGACGCTGCCTCACTCACCCCTCGACTCCTTCCTCGTCCAGCCACTGCAGGATGTCGCGCGCCGCTCGGGCGCTGGTCAGGGCGGCATCGAGATCGACTCCGGTGGCCGTGATATGTCCCATCTTGCGGCGCTCGAAGACCATCTGCTTGTCGTACAGGTGGAGGTGGACCGTCGGGTCCCGAAGCGCGCGATCGAGCGATGCCGGGGCCAGGCGGGCGAGACGGAGCTGTCCCCGACCCCACAGGTTGACCATCGCGGCAGGAGCCAGCGCGTCGGTCGCACCCAGGTCCAGACCGCAGATCGCGCGGATGTGCTGCTCGAACTGGGAGGTCGCAGCACCATCCAGCGTCCAGTGACCGCTGTTGTGGACGCGCGGCGCGAGCTCGTTGACGACGAGGCGGCCGTCCGGCATCACGAACAGTTCGACGGTCAGGGTCCCGGTCAGGTCCATGGCGACCGCAAGCCGCTCCCCGATGTCGACGGCTGCGACGTGGATCGCGTCCGACACCGGTGCCGGAGCCACGCTCTCGGCGAGGATGCCCTGATCGTGGATGTTCCGGGCGATGGGGAAGGTCCGGGTGCGGCCGTGGACGTTGCGAGCGACGATGACGGAGATCTCCACATCGAACGCCATCTCGGCTTCGGCGAGAAGTGGGGTGCCCGGTGGTCGACCCAGCCGCGCCAGTGCAGTCGGGATGTCCTCGGGCGTGACCAGTCGAAGTTGGCTCCGACCGTCGTAGCCGCCGATCGGCGCCTTGAGCCTGAGTGGGAGCCCGAGTTGTTCGCCGGCCGCCGAGAGGTCCTCTGGAGTGCTCACCTCGCGCCACGGCGCGACAGGGAGACCGGTCGCCTCGACGAAGCGCCGCTCCGCCAATCGATCCTGGGTCACCGACAGCGGCAGGCGACCGGGGCGGACAGGGGCGACGGCATCGACGGCTTGGACGACCGCGAGGGCAACGTGTTCGAGTTCGTAGGTCACGACGTCGCTCGCCTCGGCGAGCCGCAGTGCAGCATCCACGTCGTCGTACCCGCCGACGATCACCCGGTTCGGTGCGCCGGTCGCCTTGAACATCTTCCGCTGGCCTTCCTCGTCGACCATCATG
>CAYNGM010000402.1:0-2328 GCA_964396565.1 uncultured Anaerolineaceae bacterium
GTCGATACCGGGACCGATGACGCGGTCGCCCTGATGCTTGCCGCGCTGCATCCGGACCTTGAGCTCATCGGCGCGACCACCGTCAACGGCAATGTCCCGGTCGACTACTGCACGGAGAACTCGCTTCGGACGTTCGACTGGATCGGTGTATCGATACCCGTCTATGAGGGCGTTGCCAAGCCGATCGCCAGGGACGATTTCCCGGTGCCGCGTGGCGATGTCCAGAGCACGAGCGCGGTCCACGGCGGCTATCTCGATGTCCCGCCGGCGAAGTCATCGAAGGCGGCGACGGGGGCCATCGAGTTCCTGATCGAGACGTACCGAGCCGCGACCGAGCCGATCATCCTCGTCCCGGTCGGGCCGCTTTCGAATATCGCGACGGCACTGGCGGTCGAGCCGCGTCTGCGCGACTGGATCCCGGAGCTGGTGATCATGGGCGGTGCCCATCACCACGGGAACGTCACGCCCCGCGCCGAGTTCAACATCTGGGCGGACCCCGAGGCGTCGCGGGCGGTAATCGGCAGTGGCATCGCGAAGATCACGCTGGTCCCCCTCGATGCGACCCACCGCGCCCTGGTGTCGCTCGATGACTGTGCCGCTCTGCGCGCGCTCGGCACACCGGCAGGGGAGGCCGCCGCGCGTTTCACCGAGCGACGCATCCACGGCTACGACACGACCCAGCCGATGACCCGTCCGCACGCGGCCCCGGTCCACGATGCGCTGGCGGTCGCGGCGATCATCGATCCGTTGGTGATCACCACCCGGTTCCTGCATGTCGATGTCGAGTCCAGGGGCGAGCTGACGGTCGGCGAGACGGTGGTCGACACCAACTTCAGGAGTCGCCGCGACCCGAACGTCCACGTCGCGCTCGACGCCGATGAACCGAAGTTCGTGACCATGCTCCTGGAGACCTTCGCGCGGTAGGCGCCCGTCGTAGTACCCTGACGACGTCCTTTCATGGCCGGTCCCGTGAGGTCGGCGTATCGGTCCCGTGAGGCCGGCGAAGGAGGCCTGCAGATGTCCGCGCACGTCGTCGCCCACCACGCCCCAGCGGCCGGTGGGCCTTTTGTTGCGCGAGTCGTTGCGCCAGGGTCTGCCGTCGCGTGATCGGTCCATCGAAGGCCGCACCATCGAAGGCCGCACCACCGAAGGCCCCACCGAAGGCCGCACCACCCGCGCCGCGCGCGAGCGCGATCGTCGATCCCCGGATCGGCGACCTTGGGCCGGCCCTGCTGGCGCTCGAGGACGGATCGGTGTTTCCAGGCGTGGCGTTCGGTGCACCCATCGCGGCTGGCGGTGACCTGGTAGTCAACACGAGCCAGACCGGTTATCAGGAGGTCTGCACGGACCCCTCATACGCCGGGCAGGTCGTGGTCATGACCTATCCGCTGATCGGCAACTACGGCCGACTTGCCGTGGACGACCAGTCGCGTCGACCGTGGCTGCGGGCGCTGGTAGTGGCGAACGCGACGGCCGCGGTGCTCGA
The DNA here is from genome assembly GCA_964396565.1 of uncultured Anaerolineaceae bacterium. Taxonomy (GTDB): domain Bacteria; phylum Chloroflexota; class Limnocylindria; order Limnocylindrales; family CSP1-4; genus SPCO01. The sequence goes on from CAYNGM010000402.1 coordinate 1,487, forward strand.
GGACGCCCAGCAGCTCGCTCGGCTGCTGCGTGATGACGCCATCCCGGCGATCGCGGGGGTCGACACGCGGGCGCTCGCTCGGCATCTGCGTGCCAACGGCTGCCTACGCGGCATCGTGACCGCACCTGGTGAGGTGGATCCTGAGGTGGCGCGCGAGGCTGCCCGTGGGGTGGCTCGCTGGGAGGATCAGGATTTCGTCTCGCAGGTCTCGCCGCCGGCGGTCAGCGAGTTCGGCGAGGCAGACGAGGGTGGGCCGCTGGTCGGGATCGTGGACCTCGGTCTCAAGGCGAACATCGTCCGGGCGATGCGTCATCGCGGGGCACGGGTGCGTGTCCTGCCGCACACGGCATCGGCCACTGATGTCCTGTCATCCGATGTGGCCGGCGTGATCCTGTCGCCGGGGCCGGGCGATCCGGCACGACTAGCCGACCAGGTCGCGCTCGCTCGTGCCGTGATCGACGACGGAAGGCCCCTGCTCGGGATCTGTCTCGGTCACCAGATCGTCGGTCGAGCCGCTGGGGCCGAGACGGGCCGGCTGCGATTCGGGCATCACGGGGCGAACCATCCGGTCCAGGACGTGGACCTGGGTCTCGTCCAGGTCACCGCGCAGAACCATGAGGTCCAGGTGCTTGGGGAGACCCTGCCTGCGGCAAGCGGCTTTCATGTCAGCCAGATCAACCTCAACGATCGATCCGTCGAGGGATTGCGCCACGCCGAGAAGCCGATCGAGACGGTCCAGTACCACCCGGAGGGAGCCCCGGGGCCGCTCGATGCGTTGGCGGTCTTCGATCGCTTCGTGGCGGCAGCGCGGGGCGTGTCGGGATGAGGAGGTTGGGATCGGG
>CAYNGM010000403.1:0-2328 GCA_964396565.1 uncultured Anaerolineaceae bacterium
CCGAGATCCTCGATGATGTCGCCATCCGGCTGGCGCCGGTCGACCTGGTCACGGCACTCAGGATGCTCGATGAGCTGCGCGGTCATCGACTGCTCGAGGGCGTCCGTGGTCGCCCGGCGGTTGATCGGGAGGCCGTCGCCGAGCTCGTCGTAGGTCTCGCGCGCGTCGCGTTCGAACGTCCGGAGGTGATCGAAGTGGATCTGAACCCGGTCATCGCGAACCCCGCTGGGGCGGTCGCGGTGGACGCGCTCGTGGTGCTGGCGGAAGGGTCGGGTGACCGTGATGGCTGACGAGCCGGTCCTGCTCACGAAACCCACCCCGTGGGGCGTTCGCCTCATCCTCAATCGGCCGGCCAAGCTCAACGCGCTCGATGGCGCGCTGGTCGGCGCGCTTGTCGCGGCCCTCGATGCCGCCGAGGCCGATGACCGCGTGCGCGTGATCGTCCTGGAGGGTGCCGGGCGGGCGTTCTCATCCGGCTACGACCTGACCGAGGAGGCTGAGGGTGGAGTCGGTGGTCCCGTCGCCTGGCGCGAACTGCTGGCGGCCGATGTCGCGGCGACCCTGCGCTTCCTCGACAGCCCGAAGCCGGTCATCGCCCAGATCCACGGCTATGCCCTTGCCGGCGGTCTGGAACTGGCGATGGCCTGCGACCTCGTGGTGGCCGCCGCGGGGACCAGGCTCGGTGAACCCGAGATCCGTTACGGGTCGGCGCCGGTCACCCTGCTCATGCCCTATCTGATCGGGCAGAAGCGCACCCGCGAACTGCTGCTGACCGGGGACCTGATCGACGCGGCGGAGGCGGAGCGGATAGGTCTCGTCAATCGCGTCGTGGCGGTGGAGGGACTGGCCGCGGAGGTCGATGCCCTCGCCGATCGGCTGGCGCGTGTCCCGCCTGAGGTCATGGGTCCGACCAAGAGGATGCTCAATCGGGCCATGGATGTCGCGGGCTTCCGGTTGGCGGTCGAGGCAGGTCTGGACCTCGGGGCGATCATCAATGCCGCCGACACCCCCGAGCAGCGTGAGTGGGACGAGATCGTCCGTCGCGATGGACTCAAGGCCGCCCTCGCCTGGCGTGATCGGCGCTACGACGAGCGTCTCGCCGGGGGCGGCTCGAGCTGAGGCGTATCCACGGTGCCCGGCTGCAACGGGACCGCTGACCACGGCTGGCGCGGTACTTTCGAACGCGCGCCGGTGTGGCGGTCGCGGTCGGTGGGGGTCGGTCCGGTCCCGCCAGGTGTGGTGCCCGCGGAGGTGACCACCGGGGGCCCCGCCGCGGTCGTCCGGGCACATCGGCCTATTGGCTGGCTGGTGCCTGGCCCCTAGGGTCCGGTCCCGGTGGCGCATCGACGCCGGGTGATGGATACCGCCGGGGGAGCCAGGGAGGCGGATCGCACCCGGGAGCGCGCCACACCTTCGAATAGCGCGCGTGACGGCGCGGACCGAACAGGCACACCCGTCGTGAGGCGGGGCCGCAAAGCCAACGGACCTGTGGTGACACAGGTGGCCGGGTTACCGAAGCCAGGACAACCGTCACCCCTCAGGTCGTCGCTCACCGACGGCCCGATCGTCGTCGCTTCGGGCCCTGCCTCGTCGGGAGGTACGACCTTTGAGGAACATCGCGATCGCGCCCCGATCAGAGTGGACGACGAACGGCGCACCAGAGCCCGGACCGTCGCCACGATCCAGGACGCCCCGCCGGTTGCGCGACTGGCTCGCCACGCTACCGATCGTCCTGCTCGTCCCTGCCCTGGTGGTGCCGCTGGTGGCGGCGATGGCCGGCGGCGGAGCCTATCTTCGGCTGTCTACGCGCGACCTTGTCGCGGGCGGCAGCCTGCAGGTCGCAGGGGGCGGTCTGTCCGGTGTCTCCGGGGCGACGCTTGCCTGGGACGACCCGGACCACACGCTGGCCAGGATCAGCCCGGACAAGGACGGCAAGTTCCGCTTCGAGCAGGTCAACGTCCCGGCTGACGCCAAGGAGGGCCGTCACTACTTCATGATCGCCGACGCGGACGGTGACATACTGGTCAAGGCTCGCGTCCAGGTAGGTGCCTCGAAGCAGATCCTCACGCCGATCGTCAAGCTCAACCCGCGACCGACCGCGGCCGCGGCCGCAACCTCGGAGCCCACGTCGGAGCCGACTTCGACGCCCAGCTCGACGACGGCGCCCACGGCGACCCCCAAGCCGACCGCTGAGCCCACGGCCACCCCCAAGCCGACGGCGGCACCCACGGCGACCCCCAAGCCGACGGCGGCACCCACGGCGACCCCGCAGCCGACAGCCACCCCCACAGCACCACCGCCATCGAGTGAGCTCAGCAACCTCGCCGA
>CAYNGM010000404.1:0-2321 GCA_964396565.1 uncultured Anaerolineaceae bacterium
AGATGCCGTTGACGTCGAGCGTCGGACGGGTCGCCCGCCGCTCGAGAGTGGAGTAACCAGCCTCACCCACGAGGGTTCCGAGCCCGTTCACGGCCCGGTACTCGTCCTCGTCGAAGGGCAGCGCCCTGATCGCCTCCTGCTCCACTTCGGTGAGCGTACGCACCTCGTCGTAGAACCCGGGGATACGGATGCGACCGTCGGTACCCTTGAGCGCCGCGAGTATCGCGACCAGCGCGCCGGCCGGGTTCTGGACGGCACCACCGAACGACCCCGAGTGGAGATCGACCGCAGTCCCTTCGACGTCGATCTGCGCATACATGATCCCACGCAGGCTGGTCGTGATCGCCGGCAGGTTGCCATCGAAGAAACCGCTGTCGCTGATGATCGCGACATCGGCGGCGAGGCGGTCGCGGTTGGCCGTCAGCCAGCCATCGAGATGGACCGACGAGCTCTCCTCCTCGCCCTCGAAGACGTACTTCACGTTGACCGGGAACCCGCCGCGGGTCGCCAGCAGTGCCCCGGCCGCCATCAGGTGGGCATGGATCTGGCCCTTGTCGTCTGCCGCACCGCGCGCCAGCATCCGGTCGCCGTCGATGACCGGCTCGAACGGCGGCGAGGTCCACAGCTCGACTGGATCGACCGGCTGGACGTCGTAATGCCCGTAGACGATGACGGTCGGCGCACCATCGACTCTGAGCCAGTCCGCATAGACGATCGGATGGCCGCCGGTCTCGGAGACCTCGACGTGGTCGAGCCCGATCTCGCGCAGCCGCTCGGCGAGCCACTCTGCGGCGCGCCGGCAGTCAGGAGCGTGATCGGGCAAGGCCGAGATGCTCGGTATGCGCAGAAAGTCCTTGTAGCTCGCGAGTCGGTCGTCGTGTGTCGCGGCGAGGTGAGCCTCGATGCCCGCGGTGGCGTTCGGGTCCGGCGTCACGTCCGACGAGCCGATGGTCACGCCGGCTGAGGGTTTGGCTCGGGAGTCGGGCCGCCCGGCACCACCAGGATGGGCACGCCGCGGTCGGACGACTTGGGCGGCAGGTCCGTGAACAGCGTCTCGAACGCTTCGGCGTCGACGGTCTCCTCGGCGACCAGCTTCTCGGCGAGGGCGACGAGGCGATCGCGGTGGGTCGTCAGGACCTCGGTCGCGCGCTCGTAGGCACGATCGATGATGGCCCGGACTTCCTCGTCGATCTGGCGGGCGACGTCGTCGCTGTAGTTGCGCTGTTCGCCGATCTCGCGGCCGAGGAAGACGAGCTCGTCACGCTTCCCGAACGACAGCGGGCCAAGCTTGTCGCTCATCCCGAACTCGGTGACCATCCGACGCGCGAGGTCGGTCGCCTTCTCGATGTCGTTGCTGGCGCCGGTCGTCGTGTCACCGAAGATCATCCGCTCGGCGACATTGCCGCCCAGCAGCCCCGCGATCTTGTCCTCGAACTCCGTCTTGGACTGGAGGTAGCGGTCTTCCTGCGGCAGGGCCATCGTGTAGCCGAGGGCCATGCCGCGGCTGATGATGGTGACCTTGGCCACCGGGTCGCACTTGGGCAGGATGCGCTGGACGATGGCGTGGCCGCCCTCGTGGTAGGCGATGATCGCCTTCTCGGCATCGCTGATGACCCGCGACTTGCGCTCCGGTCCGGCGACGATCCGCTCCAGGGCCTCCTGGAACTCGGACATGCCGATGACCTTCTTGTTGCGGCGCGCGGAAAGGATGGCCGCCTCGTTGACGAGGTTGGCGAGGTCAGCGCCGGAGAAGCCCGGCGACTGGCGGGCGATGCCCTCCACGTCGACGCCCTTGTCGAGCGGCTTGCCCTTCGTGTGGACGCGCAGGATCTCGGTCCGGCCCTTCATGTCCGGGCGGTCGAGGATGACCTGGCGATCGAAGCGCCCCGGGCGCAGGAGCGCGGGGTCGAGGACGTCGGGCCGGTTGGTCGCAGCGACGACGATCACGTTGGTGTTGGTGTCGAAGCCGTCCATCTCGACAAGGAGCTGGTTGAGCGTCTGCTCACGCTCGTCGTGACTGCCACCCAGACCCGCACCGCGCTGACGACCGACGGCATCGATCTCGTCCACGAAGACGATGCACGGCGAGTTGCGCTTGGCCTGGTCGAACAGGTCGCGCACGCGGCTGGCGCCCACGCCCACGAACATCTCGACGAACTCGGAGCCGGAGATCGAGAAGAAGGGCACGCCGGCCTCGCCGGAGACGGCCTTGGCCATCAAGGTCTTGCCGGTGCCAGGCGGGCCGACCAACAGCACGCCCTTGGGGATGCGCGCGCCCAGCGCCGCAAACTTCTCCGGCTCCTTGAGGAACTCGACGACTT
>CAYNGM010000405.1:0-2315 GCA_964396565.1 uncultured Anaerolineaceae bacterium
CGTCGAGATGGGCGACCCAGGGGTCACCCACGACGCGTCCGTGCTGCCCGATGCCTTGCCCCCGTATGAGGGCCCGCCCGAACCGCCCGGTGGTCACCGGCACGAGTGGGGTGATGACGTGGCGGCCGCCGCTGGTTTCGAGGACCGCGGCTGAGATCTGGCGCGGCCCCGAGCCGAGAACTCGGATCTGGCACAGACCCCGACCTGGGCGCCGAGCCCGGGTACAAGCCCGAGGAGCTGCGCCGCGCCACTCACCCGCTCCCTCACCCGCGCCCCTCACCTGCGCCCTCCGGCCTCGTCCGAAGGCTGTCACGAAGACGCGCTACCGGGACCGTCGCGACCGTGATCCCGCCGATCACGCAGACGACCCCGAGGAGCTGCGCCGGTGACGGATGCTCGCCGAGGAGGACCATCGCCAGGCCCATCGTCACGACGGGCTGGACGAGCAGGATGATCGAGGTCACGATCGCCGGAAGCCGCGGCAGCGAGATCGAGATGCACACGTAGCCGATCGACTGCGCGGTGATCCCCAGCATCGCCAGCCAGAACAGGCTCGCCGGCCCGGGCGTCCAGTCGAGATCGCCGCCGATCGCCCCGGCCGCAGCACCCACCAGGAACGTGCCGACCGTCGCGATCGCCACCGGGCCCGCCGGCCGCCGCGGGTCGCGCCCACCCCGTCGCATGACCAGCAGGTAGCCGCTGTAGCAGAAGGCGGTGAGGATGCCGAGAACCACGCCAAGGGCGGGATCTGCACCATACGCCCCCTGCCCGATCACGCCGGAGATCAGGACGATCCCGACAAGGACTATCGGCAGCGCCGCGACCGCCGACCGACTCGGACGCTCCCCGTAGAGGAGCCAGGCGCCGACACCGACGATGATCACCTGCAGGTTGCCAAGGACGGTCGCGAGACCGGCCCCGACCGCCTCGATCGCGTGGTGCCAGAACAGCAGGTCACCCGCGAAGAACACCCCCGCCACCCACGCGAGACGAACGGATCGAGCCGGCAGCGGGCCATAGCGCCGACGCTCGGCGACCCCGATCAGAACCAGCAGTGGCAGGCCGAAGAGCGCCCGGTACACCGTCCCGGTCGATGGCGACACGTCGGCATACAGGTAGAACACACCCGAGAAGGCGATGCACAGCGCCCCGATGAGCGCCGCCATGCGCGGCCGTCGCGCGATCGCATCAAGCGGGCCGAGGCCAGTCTCGTCGTGGGCCGGGGTCGCCGCCCCGGCGACCCCGGTGCTCAGGCGTAGACCTCGCTTCGCAGGTACTTGAGACCGGAGTCGACCTGGACCGTCACCACCCGTCCATCCGGTCCGAGTTCACGGGCCACGGCCAGCGCCGCCACGAGGTTCGCACCGGTCGACGGTCCACCCCAGATCCCATCGGCGCGGGCAGCCCGTCGGGCCATGGCTACCGCCTCGTCGGTGGATACGGCGATGACCTGGTCGACCTCGTCCATCGACAGCTGCGGCGGCATGAAGCCGACACCCCCACCCTCTATCCGATGAGTACCCGGGGGGCGGCCGCTGAGCACCGCCGACTCGGCCGGTTCGACGGCGACACGCCGGACCGACGGCACACGCTCCCGCAACCCGCGTGTCGCGCCGATGAAGCAGCCGGCAGTCCCGACATAGATAACGAGGGCCTCGACACGGCCATCGGTCTGATCCGCGATCTCGTGGCCGAGTCCGAGGTAGCCATCGATCATGTCGGCGTTGCGGAACTGGTCTGTCAGGTAGCCGCCCGTCTCGGCGACGATCTCACGGGCCCGCTCCATCATCCGCGGGATAGTGGTCGGCGTGATGCCCTCTGGCGAGTCGATCAGCTCCACGTCGGCGCCAAAGGCACGCATCGTCTGGATCTTTTCCGCGGCGAAGCAGGTCGCGCTGACGATCCGCAGCGGATAACCCTTGAGGGCACACACGAACGCGAGCGACGAGCCGGTGCTGCCACCCGTGTACTCGACCACGGTCTGGCCGGGCCGCAGTCGTCCGCTGCGCTCGGCACCCTCGATCATCGCAAGGGCCATCCGGTCCTTGTACGAGCCGGTCGGGTTGGCCGCCTCCAGCTTGACCCAGACTTCCGCCATCCCGGGTTCGATGAGCCGCCCGAGTCGGACGAGCGGGGTCCCACCGATCGCCGCCAGCGCACCGGGTCGATCAGGTCGCTCGGTCGTCATCGATCTCCTCCCTCCGTGGCAGGTCAGCGCGGTGCTGCTCGACCGGCTCGGGCTTGCCAGACTCGACTGACTCGGCTGACTTGCTCGGCCCGGCCGACTAACCCGATCTGGCCGGCACGCCCACGAA
>CAYNGM010000406.1:0-2301 GCA_964396565.1 uncultured Anaerolineaceae bacterium
TCCTCCGAAAGGCGGCGCGACGTGGAGCGAGTCAGGTCGCCGGTCCTCCGAAAGGCGGCGCGACGTGGAGCGAGTCGGTCGCGGTCCCTCCGTCAAGCGACGTCAAGCGGAGCGAGTCCGTCGCCGTCGCGCTCAGGCAGCCCGCAACCACTCCATGAGGACGCCTTCGCCGGCCAGCTCATGGAGCGCCCGATCGAGGATCGGATCGACATCGGCGGGCGTATCGGTCGGGACGGGGACCACGATGTCCGGAGTGATGCCGACGTCGTGGATCCAGCGCTTGTTCGGGGTCAGCCACTTCGCGACGGTCAATCGGAAGGCTCCGCCCTCGCCGGTCAGTTCCTGCCACTGCTGGACGGTGCCCTTGCCGAAACTCTGCTGGCCGACGATCAGTGCCCGCCCGGTGTCCTGGAGGGCTCCCGCGACGATCTCGCTGGCGGAGGCGCTGCCGCCGTCGACGAGCACCGCGACCCTGATCGACGGGTCCGTAGCCATGCCGCCCGGAACCGCTTCAGTCGGGGTTTGGACGCCCCGGGCATCCTGCTCCCAGAAAAGCGGTCCGGACGCGATGAACTGGCTGGCCACATCACGGGCGGCGGTGACGTATCCGCCGGGGTCGCCGCGCAGGTCGAGGATCAGGCGAGTGCGCCCTGCTTCGACGTGGGCGGCCAGCGCCGACTTGACCTCGACTGCGCCACGGTCCGAGAAGCCGTTGAGACGCACGTATCCGACCGTGCCATCGGCGAGCGTCCGGTCAACGACTTCACGCCCTTGGATGACGTCCCGGGTGATCTCGACCGGGAACGGCTCGTCCGTGCCGCGCTGGACCGTCAGCGTCACCGTCGAGCCCTTGGGGCCGCGGATCCGGTCGCGAGCGGCGTCCACGGTGAGGCCGTCGAGCGGCGTGCCATCGGTGGCCAGCACGAGGTCACCGGGCTTGAGGCCGGCCGCCTCCGCCGGCGACCCGGGGATCGGCGCGACGATGACCAACCGACAGTCCGGGCCGAGCGTCGCGCAGCCCTGGGCCCCGCTGCCGTCCTGGGTCGCGATCTCGGCACCGATCCCCTCGAACTCGCCACCGATGCTCTGGAGGCTGTCCCGATACTGCTGCGAGGTCAGATACGAGGAGTACGGGTCGCCAAGGGCATCGATCATCCCGCGGATGGCGCCCTGGACGACGGTCACCCGGTCGACCGATCCGCCGGCGTAGCGATCGACGATCGTGTGATATGTCTCCCAGAAGGGCTGGAACGCCTCGGCGTCGGAGACCGGCGTGCCGGGTTCGGTCGCCGCCTGTCGACCCATCGAGTAGCCCGACAGGAACAGCGCCCCGCCGGCCAGGACGGCGACGACCGCGATCGCGACGGCCAGGATCGATGGTCGTCGACCGCCCCCTCCGTGGCCCGAGGCGTGGCTCGCAGGTTGTGCGCCGTCGTCATCGATGCCCGCGGGCACGGAAGCGTCGACTTCGGGGAGCGGCGGCTGGATCGGTTCAGTGCTCTCCGGAGACGGGTTCACGCGATGCGGTTCCTTCCGTGCGGGCGGCAAGGGTACATCGAGGTCTGCGTCGGGGCTGAGCTGGCGACCCGGACTGCGCTGGCGACCCGGGCCGGACTGGCGACCCGGACCGGACTGGCGACCCGGGCCGGACTGGCGACCCGGACCGGACTGGCGACCCGGGTTGCACCGGTCACGTCGACGGTCAGCGGATCAGGTACGTCCGGACCGACAGCCACGAGCCGAGGACGCCCAGACCGATCCCCGCCCCCATCACGAGTACGACCAGGTCCCGTGCGAGCGAGCCGACCTGGAGCGGCAGGATCCGGAAGAACTCGACCATGAAGCCGCGCAGGGGCTCGGCGGCTGCCCCCAGGACGGCGAGGGTGATGACCGCGCCGAGGAACCCGACAAAGGCGCCCTCGAACACGAACGGCCAGCGGATGAACGCGTCCGAAGCCCCGACGAGGCGCATGATCTCGATCTCCTCGGAGCGGGCGAAGACGGCCAGTCGGATGGTGTTGACGATGATGAACAGACAGATGACACCGACCACCACCAGCAGGACCGTCCCGAACATGCGCAGGATGTTGGTCACCGTGAGCACCCGGTCCACCAGATCCTCGATGTTGATCACGTTGCGGATCGCCGGGTCGGCGCGAAGGGCGTCGCTGACCACCTTGACGTCGCGTGGATCCGACAGCTTCACCTCGAGGCTCGCGTAGAGCGGGTTCGAGTCGAGGTAGGGGGTCAGGTCCTCGCGACCCTGCTCCTTGAGGCGCTCCCAGATGAGGTGCCAGGCGC
>CAYNGM010000407.1:0-2285 GCA_964396565.1 uncultured Anaerolineaceae bacterium
GGTGATCCTGGAGTTGCTGGCGAAGATCGATCGGGGCGACAGCGGCGGACCACTCATCCTGAAGGACGGCTCGATCGGCGGCCTGGTGTTCGCCGAGGCACGCACGGACCCCGATGTCGGCTACGCCCTGACAGCGACAGCAGTGGCTACCAGGGTGCGCCCGGGGATCGGGCGGACCGGATCGGTCGACACGGGGGTCTGTCTGCGCTGACGCAGGCGACCCCGCCTACACTGGGGAGTGCCCGTCACCCCGCCCGGAGTCCACCGCCCGATGCCCGAGACCACGACCCGCCATCCCTACGATCGACCGTCCGACCCGGCCAAGCACCATTCGGCGGCCCTCACCGACGGACCGGACCGGGCCGCCGCCCGGGCAATGCTCAAGGCCATCGGCTTCACCGATGATGACCTCGCCAAGCCTCTGGTCGGTGTCGCCACGACGTGGATCGAGACGATGCCCTGCAACTACAACCAGCGGCGGCTCGCCGAGTCGGTCAAGGAGGGCATCCGGGCTGCCGGCGGCACCCCGATGGAGTTCAACACGGTCGCCGTCAGCGACGGTGTGTCGATGGGCACGGAGGGGATGAAGGCGAGCCTCGTCAGCCGTGAGGTGGTCGCCGACTCCATCGAACTCGTGGTGCGCGGCCATCTGCTCGATGGTGTCGTCTGCCTGGTCGGCTGCGACAAGACCATCCCCGGTGCCGCCATGGCCCTTGGTCGCCTGGATGTCCCAGGGCTTGTCCTGTACAACGGGACCATCTACCCGGGCACCTACAAGGGCGTCCGCAACGCCACGGTCGTGACCGTGTTCGAGGCGATCGGCGCCTACCGCGCGGGCAAGATCACCCTCGACGAGCTGTACGAGGTCGAGAGCCTGGCGTGCCCGGGTCCGGGTGCCTGTGGTGGCCAGTACACGGCCAACACGATGGCCGGTGTACTGGAGTTCATGGGGCTCTCGCCGGCCGGTCTCGGAGGCATCCCGGCCGAGGATCCGGCCAAGGACGAGGCCGCGCGGCGTGCCGGCGAACTGGCCATGCACCTCATCCGCGAGGATGTCCGCCCGTCGCGCTTCGTCACCCGCGAGTCGCTCGAGAACGGGATCGCCAGTGTCGCGGCCACGGGCGGGTCGACCAACGCGGTCCTGCATCTGCTGGCCATCGCGCACGAGTTCGGCGTGGCCCTCGACATCGATGAGTTCGGCGCGATCGCCGACCGGACACCGGTCATCGCCGACATGCATCCGGGTGGCCGTTACACCGCCGCCGACATGTATGACGCCGGTGGCATCGGCCTGGTCATGCGCGAGCTGCTCAAGCGACCCGGGCTGCTCCATGGGGAGGCGCCCAATGTCGATGGCCGGACTATCGCCCAGATCGCCGACGCAGCGATCGAGACGCACGGGCAACCCGTCGTCCACTCGATCGACGACCCGCTCAAGGCGACCGGTGGTCTGGCCATCCTGCACGGCTCGCTCGCACCCGACGGCTGCGTCGTCAAGTTGGCCGGTCACGAGCGGCTGCTCCATCGCGGACCCGCCCGTGTCTTCGACTCCGAGACGGCCTGCTTCGAGGCGGTCAAGGAGGGACGCATCGTCGGTGGTGATGTCGTGGTGATCCGCTACGAGGGTCCCGTCGGCGGCCCCGGCATGCAGGAGATGCTGAGCGTCACCGCGGCCCTCGTCGGCGAGGGGCTGGGTGACTCGGTCGCGCTGATCACCGACGGCCGGTTCAGTGGCGGGACGCACGGGCTGATGATCGGCCACATCGCGCCGGAAGCAGCTCTCGGCGGTCCGATCGCGGCGGTCGAGGAGGGCGACATGGTCCTCATCGATGTCGCACGCAAGGCGCTCGACCTCGAGGTCCCCGCGGATGTCGTCGCGGAGCGGCTGGCGCGCTGGACGCCCCGACCCCCGAACTACACCGGTGGCGTCCTGGCCAAGTACGCGGCCCTCGTCGGCTCGGCCTCGGGCGGTGCGGTCACGACCGGCCCGCGCATGACGGCCAACCTCGCCAGCCGTCGATGAGCACGCGTCCAGACGCGCCGCGACCCGACGCGATGCGACCCGACGGGCTGCGACCCGTCTCGATCGGGATCAAGACCTCGCCCCAGAACGTGGACTGGGCCACGCTGGACGGGGCGTGGGCGGCGATCGGTCGCTCCGGCGCCTTCGACGCGGTCTGGATGAGCGACCACCTCACGAACATGGATCCCGACGACCCGGGACCGTCGTTCGAGGCGCTGACCACGGCCGGCACGCCGGAGGCCTGGGCCTCGAGCACCGCCTG
>CAYNGM010000408.1:0-2282 GCA_964396565.1 uncultured Anaerolineaceae bacterium
GGTCAGAGGCCGCTGTAGGCGTGCAGGCCGCTGAACCAGAGCGAGCCCGAGTAGGTGACGAGGACCATCACGAACCCGACCACCAGCAACAGCGCGGCAGGACGACCGGCCCACGAGCGTTGGTTTCGGGCATGAAGGTATACCGCATAGATCAGCCAGGTCACGAGTGCGGCGGTCTCCTTGGGATCCCAGCCCCAGTAGCGGGACCAGGCGATTGACGCCCACCACGAACCAAGGATGATCATGGTCGCGAAGATCGGAAAGCCGATGATCACCGCCCGGTAGGCGACCTCGTCAAGGACCTTGTGCGATGGTAGCCAGGCGAAACGATCGTCCTGTCCCTGGGCCAGGTAGCCGACGCCGGCCGCGAACGATGTCGCGAAGATCCCGTACGAGATGACGGCCATCCCGACGTGGATCGTCAGTAGCGGCGCATTCTGGAGGGCGGGCACAAGCGGGGCGATGTCGCCCGGGAGCGAGGCCGCGTAGAGCAGCAGCGCGAGGGCCACGCCGGTCGGGATGAAGCCGATCGAACGGATCGGGTAGCGGCGGGCCAGGATCGCGTAGCCGGCGAGCATCGAGAACGCGAACGCCACCGTGAACTCGTACATGTTGCCCCACGGTCCACGCCCGACCACGATCGCCCGAAGCAGCACCGATGCGCCGAGCGTCGCGACGGCCAGCCAGGTGAGCCACGTTGCCGCGGTCGTGAGCGGGCTGGGCGAGACAGCCAGCGCCGGGCCGGCCCCTCGCAGACGGGTCTGTGAAGTCACGAACGAGCCGGTCACGACACCGGCGTAGGCGGGTGTCGCCGCGACCCCGGCCGACACCGCCAGCGATGGCAGTGCCCGCCGACCGTTGGCGAGCATGACGGCGTGACCGATGTGCGCCGCGAACGCCAGGACCGTGATGATCACCCCGAGCGAGAAGAGCAACGATGAAAGTGCGGCCATGGTCATCGGATCAGCATCCCGGTCGGTCGTCGGCAATCGCGGCCGATCGCCTGGGTCATCATCTCGACGGATGTCGCCATGAGGGTGAGTGGTTCCGCCGCGGGTCAGGCGACCGCGGCACCGCCCGGCCTGGGCCCCTGGGCGGACGCGACCACCACGGCGCGCGGCTTGACCTTGAGCACGAGGCCGCAGTCCGTGCATGTGTCGATGAGCGCGGATCGACCGAGGCCGCACATCGGACAGGTGACGGCGAGGTCCTCGCCGCAGCGATCACAGCGGATCGTGCCGGAAGCGTAGATGAGGGCATCGCGGCGGCAGTAGGGGAGGCCCTTGTCGAAGACCGGCTCGCCACCGGGACCGATCTCGGCGACTCGCGCGCCCTCGACGATCTGGACACGGGCCCGCGGCTTGCGAGCCAGGTAGATACCGGTGCCCAGGAAGTAGAGGGTGATCACGGGCATGACCACCCCGAAGAACACGATGATCGGCAGGAGCGTGATCAGGAAGCCCCAGTCGGGCATCACGAAGATGCTCGTGATGTCGAGGATGGTGTTCCAGACACCCTGTAGCGCGTCGCCTATCGTCACGTGGCCATCCTACCCGACGATCGCGCCGCGCGGCGTGGGTTGCCGCGCTTCTTCGTGGCGCCTCTCCCCGGCGACCAGCCCCGAACGTCGCCATCATCGGGATCGGCGCCGTGCGACGGCCCTGGCGACCCCCCTGTCACGTCGCCGGGACCGCGGCGATTGCCGACCGAGGGTGCGGCGAGCTTCGGTCGCTCGAGACGCCCGATCAGCCAGGCCGCCCCGATCGATCGCGCGCCCACGGACCGTAGCCGTGCGCGCAGATCCCGGTCGTCGGTGACCACGAGCAGCGCGGCGACATCAGCGGGACCGGACTCACGCCGGATCCCGGACACGAGGTCCAGCAGGCGGGCATCGGCGCTGCGCGCACCCGCGTGCCGGACGACGACACCGGAGGCGACCCGTCCGCTGCGCATTCCCCTGTCGGGTGGTCCGTCGAATACGAGCTCGATCGCAACATTCGGCGGGATGGCGGCCCTGAGCCGACCGATCAGCGCCGCGGGCGGCGCCGCACCGGGTCGGGCGGCGAGGGCGTGGAGCAGGTTAGTGCCGTCGATCAGCAGTCGGTCGGTCCCGAGCAGCGGATCTCGCGGGGTGGTCACGGGCGACATCGTACGCGTCGGCGCCATGCAGGTCGCCACTCCGGTGCCTACGCCGCCGATCTTTCGCCGTTACGATCGGACGTGTGAACCTCCTGCTGCTGGTCGACCTCGACGGCGTCGTCTATCGCGGATCCGAGCCCGTT
>CAYNGM010000409.1:0-2280 GCA_964396565.1 uncultured Anaerolineaceae bacterium
GTGGCGACTGGCGCGCCTCGCCATCGATCGCGCATCGAGAAAAGCGCGATATGGCAGCGTCTATGTGGTTGGTAAGGTGCGGCTGTCGCCGTCGGTCGAAAGACCGCGGCGCCGGCGCTGGGTGGGAACGCGGCTATTGCCGCGGGAGTCCGAGCCGGAGGACTCGCCCACTGCCCTACCTGGGCGATGGCGGCGGCCTGGTCCTTGCGAGGTACGACGCTCGTCTCTGGCCCTGGCCGCCTCTGAAGACCCTAGCTCTCGCCCATGCGTTTGTGAAGTAGTGTTCAGTGTATGATGTTGTGTAGTTGATTCAGCAGGCAGCGGCAAGCCGACGCCGGCACCGCCCCGATCCGGCCCGCGACGGTGAGGTCGAGCATCGGCGATCCCGAAGCGCCCCACCTCGCCGGACCCTGCGCGGGCGGCGCCGGTGACTCACGGCCTGCCCTCCAGAACGCGAACGGCGGCCACGGCGGCCGAACCCCAGTTGCGGGCGCCCTCTTCGATCGCCTCATCGAGGGGCAGCACCCGGCCGTGACCGGCTTGCCGCTCGGCCCAGACCCGGGCGTGTTCATTGGAGCAGAGCAGGACGGTGGGCGTGCAGAAGTCGGCCCGCATGTCGCCGCCGCCGGCCGAGAGCCACAGTCTCGCATCTGATTCGCCGATCGGCCGCCCGGCCCGGAGCTCAACGGCGATCGGTCGACCACAAACCCCGCAACCCGTGTCGATCCGCGCGTCGACGGCCAGCGCCGCCGGGATCCCGAGGGCGTCGAAGGCGCACCACGTTCGGAAGGCGTGCCCGTCGATCTCGAGCCCATGCGGACCCTCGCCGAGCGTCAGGCCCGCCGAACCCATCACCCGCCCGGCGTCGTCGCGATCAATCCGACCCTCCCCGGCGAGGCCATCGAGCGCCGTAGCGACGCTCGACTCGTCAGCACCGACAAGCCCCGCCAGCTCGCTCGGCGGAACGGGCGTCCGGTCGCGGAGCAGGAGCCCGAAGGCGAGCTCCCGCAACTCGACCGTGCGCGCATCGCCCCCCTCGAGGAAGACCGGGCGGGATTGCTGGCAACAGTCGTCGTAGCCGCAGGCCGTCGGCTCGCTCACCGGTCGCCTCCTGTGACGCCGTCCACGGCGGCGGACGTGTTGGCCAAAGCGTCCGGGAAGAGGGCGGGGCAGGATCGGGTCGCCACGGCTACTCGGTCGCCAGCACGAGACAGGACGTCAATCGGTCCTCGTTGTCGCGAACGATGGACTCGGCCACGGCGAGGATCTCTCGGACCCGCGGGTCGACCAGCTGATACCGATTGAAGCGACCGTCGACGGTCGCGACGACGTAGCCGCACCATCGCAGGCAGGCGAGGTGGCTTGATACCCGGCCCTGAGACAGATCCAGATCCCCCTGGAGTTCGCTGACAGTGCGCGGCCGTTCCGCTAGCAGCTCGAGTATCCGGACGCGGGTCGGATCGGCGAGACCCTGGAAGAAAGTCGCCAGGACCTCCGACCGGGACAGCTGATTGGCCCGGGTCGCCGCGACGGGCAGGTTGCTGGTCATTCGTCTCTCGCGTGTAAGGAGTCTCACTGGACGCCATGAAGCATACGCACTATCGTATCTGTACGCAAGATATCGTCTGTGCATACGTGCGAGGGACCAACCCCATGAATGAACCAATCGTCTTCATCGATCTCGGCGTCGGAGGGATGACCTGCGACGACTGTGTCGTCCACGTCACCAAGGCGCTGGAAGCCGTCCCGGGCGTGGAGAACGCCACCGTTGACCTGGCGTCGCGCAGCGCGGTGGTCAGGGCGAATCCCGGCGTCGCGACTGAGGCGCTAGCCGCGGCCGTGCACGCGACCGGTCAGTACAACGCCTTCGAACGGCGTCGGCGGCGGGCATCCGATGCCTGACCCGTTCGACCTGCTCATCCTAGGATCGGGATCGACCGCCTTCGCCGCCGCCATCGGCGCGAGCGAGCTGGGAGCCCGGGTGGCCATGGTCGAGGGGCGCACCCTGGGCGGGACGTGCGTCAATCGTGGTTGCCTGCCCTCGAAGAACCTCATCGAGGCCGCCCGGCTCGTCCGGGACGCCGCCCATCCGCGCTACGAGGGCCTCGCCCCGGCGCAGCTGGTGGTCGACTTCCCGGCTCTCATCGGCCAGAAGGACCACGTCGTCCGCGACTACCGGGCCAAGAAATACAACGCCGTCGCGGACGGGATGACGGGTCTCGAGATCCTCGACGGGAGCGCGTCGTTCGAGAGCCCGACCGCCATCTCCCTCGACGGCCG
>CAYNGM010000410.1:0-2268 GCA_964396565.1 uncultured Anaerolineaceae bacterium
TCCTCGCCGGCGCAGGGTTTGCGGCGGCCGGCCGGGTCGGCGGTGCGGGCGAGCGCGGTTGGGCGGGGGCGGCGGGTGCGGGCGGGCGGACGGACGGGGGCGGGGTCGGGCAAGTGGGCGTGGGCGGTGTCGGGGTCGGGCGCTACGAGTGGCGCCGGCCGTCCGGTATGGTCGCCATCGTGGTCGTCGTCGGCCTCGTCGCGTGGAACCTTGCGCACCTGCCGCCCTGGGTCAACCCCGATGGCGGCTACCCCGCCGGTCTGGCCGCTGGCGAGCGTGTGGATGCGACGCTGTCCGCCGCCGGCGTGAGTGGGGACGCGGTCGTGCTGATCCGGTCGCTGCCCGACTTCAAGTCGACCGAGGCCATGGCATACCCCCTCGCGGTCATCGGACGCGCCTTTGTCGCCGAGACCCCCAAGGGTCACGCTCCCGGCGGGGCACCGCCCGCAGATGCCGATGGCTCGGGCGGGTTGATCGTGCTGTGCGACGACCGGTTCGCTGAGGCGATCGGGGCGAGATGCGGAGGGCCCGCCGAGGATGCGGCGGTCGCAGCCCCTCTCGATGGTTGGGCGCCGGGACCACTTCTGGATCGGTTCGAGGCCGCGCCAGACCGCTGGGTGTCGGTGTACGGACCAGCGCTCGACCGATGATCACCCGCGGGCGCGGTGGGTGTGTGGCGGTTGACCTGGGCCGCACCGTCGCCAGCACCGGCGTGGTCGCCGGCACCGGCGTGGTCGCCGGCACCGGCGTGGTCGCCGTCTCGGTCGCCGTCTCGGTCGCGATCGCGGACAAGTTCCGCGGTAGTCCAGCCAGAATGAACTGCAACCGGCGGCGGTACCGTGGATCGTCCCGGGCGATGTCTAGTTCGCCGAACATCCCGTCCACGGCCATCCAAGTTCCGTGGTAGTCCGTCGCGACTAGCGCGGAAGTCCCTGGCTCCATCTGCGACGGAGTTGGGCCCGTCTGACGGCTCGACACCGGCTGTGACGACGACGTCGGTTGCAGCCGAGTCTCACATGACTAGGGCGGAGCTCTGGTTGGCGTGGGCGGGTCCGGTCGGGCAGGGACGAGCGGCGGCCGGCAGGGTCGGGGGCGGGCCGCAACTGCGCCAGGACGCGCCCACCGCGCCCGGCACACGACCAGGACCGCGCGCGCAGGATGTCCTGGTCGGGAAGCGCCGCGCCCGGCACACGACCAGGACCGCGCGCAGGATAAGCGAACGCCGGCGCCCCAGACGCCGGCGTTCGCTGTCCCCGAGACCCGGATGTGGAGGGATATCCGGGTCGTGCCCCGTGAAATTCTCTAGTAGCGGCCCTGCTCCCGAGTCGATGACCGCGAGACCGTGCGCACCGTGCTCACGGCGCCCCCGGTCGTCACGGAACGGACCGTGGAATTCATTCCGCCGACGCCCATCGGGCGGCCGCCCATCGAGCCACCCTGGCCCGAGGTACCCACCTGGCGATCGCGCGAGCGGTCGCCGCCGCTGCCCGTGGACGAGCCCTCGGCGAAGGTGCGCCCATAGCGTCGCATCCGAACGGCCAGGTAGTACTCCATGATCTGGCGGACCTGCGCCTCGGAGAGGAGCTCGTCGGCGCGCAGCGCGTACTCGACACGGGCGGTCGGATTGGTCGATCCGGAGGCGACCATGCCGAGGTATTGCGGAGTGTCGGCGTCGTCACGGAGTTCACGGAGGCCGCGAGCCAGCTTGGTGGCCGTCCCCAGGGACGGCATGCGATCGCCGCGGATCAGCCTCGAGATCGTCGAGTGATCGACGCCCGACTGCTGTGCCAGCTGGCGCTGCGACATCTTCTTGGCCTTGAGCTGGGCCCGAAGCCATTCGTTGAACGCTCGGCCGTTCTGGGTGGTCATGCTGCCTGGGCGCTCCTCGGACGATACGCGTGCGGGCGATGCCGCTCACTTGGTGCGTCGATGCCCCGATGATGGGCAGCCCCGGGTAATGGCTGTATCACCCGTTCGTACCGGTCGCCAGCCGATGGATCAGCAGTCGATGCGTGCGAGTATGGTGGAGTCGCCGTCGGTGAGGATAGGTGGGTCGATGTCCAGCGACCAGTACCAAAGTACGCCCCCCTCGAACTGGCGGCTGCCGGCCGGGGTGTTCGGTGCGTCCGACATGGCGCCTGGGACGTCGCGAAGGTACCGGATAGTGGGGACGCGCGCTGGTGATGGGGCCGAGCGTGATCGCGGCGACGGCGAGCGTTGGACGCCTCAGGCGGGCGAGCCGGCCGAGGCGCGGGTCTGGAACGCGAC
>CAYNGM010000411.1:0-2262 GCA_964396565.1 uncultured Anaerolineaceae bacterium
CGATCGTGACCGTCGTCGCGCCGGTGTCCGGAGAGAAGGTCGCCGTGATCGTCGGCGTCGGCGGCGGGTCGTACGTGACCGTGAAGGTTGCCGAGTCGTCCAGGGACCATTGCCCGGTCGGGTCACACACGGCGACCGTCACCGTGTATGTCTGGCCGTTCTGCAGCCGGGTCGCGAAGGTGGCCGTGGTCGCCGCGTCGAGAGCCGACAGCGACTCGACCACCGTCGAGCCCTTGGACAGGGTCGCGCGCCAGCCGTACTGGCCGCCCGCCTCCGGGTCGTAGTACGCCCACGTCGCCGTGAGCGTCGCCGACCCCCAGACCGTCGTCGGGGTCGCGATCGTGGCCGTCGGGATCGCCGACAGGACGACCGTTGCCGACGACGACCACGCCGACGCCGTCGCGTGCAGACCCCACGTGCGGGCCTGCCACTCGATCGTGACTCCGTTGGCGTACACGCCAGCGGCGAGAGTGTGCGTCGAGGCCGTCGAGGTGACCGTGCCCGTCGAGGTCCACGACCCGGCACCGACGATGCGATGCTGGACCTCGTACTTGGTCTGCGCCGTCGTGTCCGTGGGGTTGTGGACCCAGGACAGGACCAGCGCCGTGGTCGCGTCGACCGCCGACGGAGGGGGAGGCGTCAGCCCCGACGGCGGGTTCGGCGGCGCGAGGATCGTCACGGTGTTTGAGGCCGCCGAGTCGACCGACGACAGCGCCGGAGTCGAGGTGGTCGCCCGGAGCCGGTACTGGTGCGACGCCGACGGAGACGGGGCCGCGTGCG
The DNA here is from genome assembly GCA_964396565.1 of uncultured Anaerolineaceae bacterium. GTDB lineage: Bacteria > Chloroflexota > Limnocylindria > Limnocylindrales > CSP1-4 > SPCO01. Next base: position 781 of record CAYNGM010000411.1, read on the forward strand.
TCCACGTCGTGACGTTCCCGACGCTCGCCAGCGGCGCGCCCTCCCACACCCCGGCGGAGGCGTGCCAGACCTCGACGCCAGTGTTGTAGGGAGAGTTGTCGGTCCACGTGAGCGTGATCGACCCTGCCGGAGTCTTCACGGCAGTCGGCGCGCCCGGGGCGGCCGGAGTCGTCGCGAGGACTTGGGTCGAGGAGAACCCCGACGCCCCGGCACTGTTCGACGCGCGCACTCGCCACTGGTACTGGTGGTTCGCTGACGTTGTCGTATCCGTGTACGACGACACGTTGCCGAGCGTCGCGATGCGCGCCCACGCCCCACCATCGGTTGACCGCTGCACCTCGACCGACGAGTACGGCTCACCCGTCGTCGAATGCGACGTCCACGTGATCGTGTGCGACGTATCCGACACTCGCGCCACCGTCGCAGCCGTCGGAGCGGCCGGGACACCATAGGGGCGGGCCGGGATCGCCACGGTCACCGTGTGTGACGGCGTGACCCCGTTGTAGGCGCCAGAGACGGTCGCCGAGAAGGTCACCGAGCCCGGCGACGTCCCATACGACCCGGCCGGGTAGGTATACGTGTAGGTCCGCGTCGTCCGCAGGACATCGCCCGAGCCCGTAGAGGACTGGTTGTTGTAGTCGTACGTACCCGACCCCGCGGACCCGCCGAAGGTAAGGGTCTGGAAGTCGTCGTAGTTGTACTGGTTCTCGGTGTACGCCGCGAACGACAGGACAACCGTGGTCGAGGCGTGCGCCACCGCAGCGGTCGACGGGTCGATACCGACCCGCATGCCGTTGCCGCCCCCGTACTCCCAGGGGCCGTGAGTCAGGGCCACTACGCCACCCCCGCCCGGAAGTCACGGCGCTGCGTGCGCGCCTGCTGTGCGATACCGTCCACGACGACGGACCGGACGACCGCCTGGACCTGCTCGCCAGTCCACGGGTTCTCGACCACGACCGAGACGTTCGGAGCCGCGCTGACAGCCGCCGCAGCAACGTTCGGCCGGGTCGCCGCGAGGTAGGCGCCGTTGGCGAACTGCAGCGACGCCAGCTCGGACGGCGACACCTTCATCAGCCGCAGCGTCTCGCGCAGGATGCCCATGTTCCGGTCTCGCATCTCCGGCTTTCCGGAGATGTAGGCCTCCCACGGGATGTCCGTCTCGCCCCAGAGGATGTTGCGGCGGCGAGCGATCTGCGGGACCCGGTCGACGTACGCGCCGTTCCCGTCGATGCCGCCGTCGGCACGCTTGACGATCCCGCCGTCCGCGTACCCTCGGCCATACATCTTCTCTAGGTTCGTCCCAGAGATGTGCGCCGTGATCCGCAGGACCCCGGGCGACAGCAGGTCGTTCCTCTTCGCCATTGCCTCGCGGGTGTCCAGACTTGCCTTCGTCGACACCGTGGCCGGGATCTTGAGGACCGACTCGGCGTACTTCTCGGCCGCGGTCTTGGTCATTCCCATCTGGATGGCGGCATTGATGAG
>CAYNGM010000412.1:0-2031 GCA_964396565.1 uncultured Anaerolineaceae bacterium
GCCCCCGGTACGGGTCCGAATTCCCCGCAGGATCGTCGTCGGACTGGCCGGGACATCGCGGTTGGCGTCGTTGCCGAGCTTGGAAGATGCCGTTACGCATGGACATCTGTTCTGTCCCGCCGCCTGGAGCACGCCCAGTAGTCGCTCGGTGACGATATGGCAAGGTTCGACGCGGGCCGGAGCCCGTCCACCGCAGGCCTGGGTCGGTCCACCGCGGGCCTGGGTCGGTCCACCGCGGGCCGCGCCCCGACACCGCTGGCCGCGCCACGCCACGGCGGGTCGGATCGGCCCGCCCATCCTCCTACGCGTTGGTCTCGGCGACCATCCCGGCAACACCGCCGCGCGAACCGCCCTGGCGCCGAGCCTGGCGGGTCAGCAGCCACTGCCCAACGAGCAGGACCGTGAGCGTGATCAGGAGCATCAGGGCGGCGACCGCGTTGGTCGCGGGGGTCACTCCCCGTCGGATCTGCCCGAACACATAGAGCGGAATGGTGGATGTGCCGCGGCCGTTGACGAAGGTGGTGATGAGGTAGTCGTCGAAGGCGAACGTGAATGACAGCAGGAAGCCCGCCACGATCGCCGGCAGCAGCTGCGGGAAGGTGATCTGCCAGAACGTCCGCCACGGAGTGCCGAACAGGTCGTAGCTTGCCTCGACCATGGTCCGGTCCATCCCCGACAGCCGTGCCCGGACGAGGAGCATGACCAGGCTGATGTTGAACAGCGACAGGGCCCCCACGATGGTGTGGTAGCCGAAGCCGATCTCCGAGCCAGTGATGTTGGTGAGGATCCCGTCACGCCCGATGGTGCTCGCGAAGAAGACCAGCGTCGCGAGGGCGATCACGATCTCGGGGACGATGATGCTCACGTAGGTCAGCGCATCGAACGGGAGGCGGAACCAGCGCGGAGCACGCTGGAGGCCAAGGGCTGCCATCGTGCCGATCAATGTCGCGATCACCGCTGTGCCAAGGCCAACGATGATGCTGTTCGTCAGATAGCGCTGGATCTCCAGGTTCGCGAACACATACTCGTACCAGCGCAGCCCGAAGCCGTCCCAGTCGGTTACCCGGCGTTCGGTGTTGTTGAAGCTGAACACGACGACGACGACGATCGGCAGGTACAGGAAGGCGAAGACGATGAAGGTGTGGAAGCGCAGCCACACCTCGACCAGCCAGGCACCGCGATCGGTCCTGGGTCGCGAAGGTCGCCCGCGACGCGCGGCAGTCGACGCAGTCGTCGATGCGACCGTCGACGCGGCCGTCGACGCGGCCGTCGCATCGTGGGGTATCGACCCCGCGATCGACGGTGCGGTCACAGGACGCTCACGTCGCGTGTCTGGCGACCCCGGTTGGTCAGCCACAGGTAGAACGTGATCACGACCAGCATGACCAGGATGAGCGAGGCCGCGTAGGCCGCGCCGGCCGGCCAGTTGCGGGCCTCGAGGAAGCGCAGTACGAGGGCATTGCCCATCGTGTAGACCTGTCCATAGCCCAGGATCTGCGGGATGACGTATTCGCCGATCATCGGGATGAAGACCAGGATGCTGCCTGTGATGAGGCCGGGCAGCGTGATCGGCAGGGTGACCTGGCGGAACGTGGCCCAGCGGCCTGCCCCAAGGTCCTTGGATGCCTCGACCAGCGTCCGATCCATCCGTTCCAGGGTCACGTACAGCGGGAAGACCATCAGCGGCAGGTAGCCGTAGACGAGCCCGGTCAACACACCGATCTCGGTCCCCAGGATGCGGAACCCCGGGATCCCCAGCGTGTCACCGATGAAACCGGCTACGCCCTCCGGCCCAAGGATCAGCAGCCAGGCGTAGGTCCTGATGAGGAAGCTCGTCCAGAACGGGATCACGAGCAGGACCACGAACAGGCTCTTGCGGTCGCCGGCTCGGGTCGCCATGAAGTAGGCGAGTGGCAGCCCGATCAGCAGGCACAGGACGGTCCCCGAGATGGCCAGTGTCAGGCTCGTGATGATCGGGTCCGGCTTGGACAGGACCGCGACGTAGTTGTCGAGCGTGAAGCCCCCACCGTA
>CAYNGM010000412.1:2046-2254 GCA_964396565.1 uncultured Anaerolineaceae bacterium
GGTCTTGCCCCGCGTCCCGAAGGAGAACACGATGACGATGGCCAGCGGAAGGACCAGCAGGACGAGGTACCAGAACGAGGCCGGCAGCAGCAGGAGTGCAGTCAGCCATCCCTGGCGTCCGGCCTCCTTCCCGTGTCCGGGTTCGCGTCTGCCCCCCGGCTCGCCGGCTGGGGCGCGTGGCGGCCCGGCCGCCTCGGCCGGCGTCGCT
>CAYNGM010000413.1:0-2243 GCA_964396565.1 uncultured Anaerolineaceae bacterium
TACATGCTCAGTCCGTTCCAAAGCAGCAGGACGGCGACGCCTCCCACCAGGAGCGCTGGAAGCGTCCGGCCTAGCGCCATCCCGACGGCGATCCCGATCGCGAAGGCCACCAGCCCACGGGCGACCACCAGCGGCCCACGGAGACCGTAGTCGACCAGGGTCGCCGTGGACATGTCGTAGCCCGGTGGACGGACTGCGACCAGGAGGTCGGCCGCGAACGCCGGGAGCACCAACAGCGCTCCCAACCCAAGCCCAAGGATCGCCAGCCGCGTGGCTAGCCAGCGCCGCCGCGACGGGACAAGGGACCAGGCCAGCATGGCCGTCCCGCTCTCGAGCTCAGAGGCGACGAGCGGCGTCCCCAGGAGCAGCCCGGCGAGCAGCGGCAGGACAGCCATGGCGGCCATGACCTTGCCCGCGAGCTCCTCGTTCTGCTGGAGGAACTCCTCCGTGCCCACACACTCCGCGGGCATCGGGTCAAGGAACCGGTCCTCGATGCAATGGGCCGGTGTGGACAGGCCCGAGAGCGCGGCCCACGCGACCAGCGCACCGACCGTGAGCGCGATCGCCGCGACGGTCACGAACCCGACGACCCATCGATGCTGTCGGACGACCAGCCCGAGCGTGACCATCAGGCTGGCCCCCGTCGGCGGACGCGTGTCCGTCCCGGATGTCACGCGGCCACCATGCCGGTCACCGGCCGACCGGCAGCCAGGTGGCCGATGACGATCTCCTCGAGCGTTGCTTGGGGCAGTCCCGGAAGCTCCGGAGCTTCTGGGGTGAGCGGCGCCTCGAGTCCGCCACCACCCCCATGTGGGGCGGACCCGAGACACAGGAGGGTTCGCGGTCGGCCGTCCTCGCCCGGGAAGGCGGAGACGAGGTTCGTGCCAGGCGGGATCGAGCCGACTGCCGAGATGCGATGCATGATCCGGGCCTCGGCGATCGTTTCGTGGAGCCGTACCTGGCCGCCGCCGAGAACGACCAGTCGATCGCACGCCTGCTCGACGTCGGTGACGATATGTGACGACAGCAGGGCAGTGGACCCGGTCGATCGGACGGCCTCGACGAGCACGGCCAGGAACTCGCGTCGAGCCAGCGGGTCGAGGCTGGCCAGCGGCTCGTCGAGCAACAGGACGGGCGCCCGCGTCCCGAGCGCGATCGCGAGACCGACCTGGGCCTGCTGCCCGCCGGACAACTCACCTGCCTTGGCGCGGCGTGGGATGTCGAGTCGTTCGAGACGATCTGCGGCGCCGGACTGGTCGAAGCCGCGCCGCAGCGTCGCCGCCAACGCGAGATGGTCATCGACCGTCAGGTCGCGGTACAGCGAGGAGGCCTGGGGAACGTAGCCAAGTCGCTGGATGGCCCCGCCGCGATGGCGCCACGGGTCCACCCCAGCGACGACCACCTGTCCCGAGGACGGGCGCTCGAAGCCCATCCACGCCTTGATCAGGGTGGACTTGCCCGCGCCGTTTGGTCCGACGAGCGCGGTGATCGATCCGGCGGGGATCGCCAGATCGACGTCGCGCAGCGCCTGGATCCGGCGGTAGTGTTTCGAGATCCCGCGAGCCTCGATGGCCGCTCCGTGGATCTCAGGTGATGTCGTGCTTGCGGTCGGTATCGTGATCGCCATGGTCGCATTGTCCCGACCTGACACGCGACCCGACAGCGGGACGTCGCCTGACCCACGTTCAGGGTTTCACCCGACGTCCCACCGCCCGCGCCTCTGCTACCGTCGAGGCGTGACGGGTCTGCAGTCGTCTCTCGAGCGTGCAGCACGCGATCCCTTCGACGGGCGGCTGCGTGATGCGCTGGCTATCAGCATCGCGATCGTCGCCTTGGCCATCGGTACGGTCGCCTTCGCCTTCGGGAGCGTCCAGACCGGGGTCTCGTTCGGCAGGGACGAGCAGGGGCGCTTGACGATCGCCGACATCGCCCCGTGGAGCACCGCCTGGAACTCCGGTCTGCAACCGGGGATGGTCGTGATCCGGCTGAATGACGAGCCGCTCCTGCTGCTCCCGGGAGAGGTCGTCGAAGATGGCGTCAACGACATCGATGGCCGGATCCCCGACGAGGTCTCGTCCGTGGAGGCGGCCCGACCGTTCGACCTCGAGGCGGCCCTGCGGGATCCGAGCGTCGGGCTCGCCACGTACGGGTACTACGCGGAGTCATGGCGCCTCGACGAGTCGGGGTTTGCCGTCGTCATCGGGGTCCTGATCCTGTCCGTGGGCGGCTGGTGGCTGGCCAGC
>CAYNGM010000414.1:0-2233 GCA_964396565.1 uncultured Anaerolineaceae bacterium
ACCTCGCCGGCGATGCCCGACGTCTCCACCCACACGGCCAGCTCGTTGCGGGTGACGTGGAACTGGGCTTCGGGGCCGAAGTCCTCGAAGTGCCACTCGTCGGGCATCTCGATGCGGTAGCCCTCGAGCTTGGGGAAGCGGATCTCCAGGTCCTCACGACCGGGCACCGCGTGGACCTCGATCGGCGGGCGCCCCGGCGGTGGGGTCTTGCTGGGACGGTCGGACGGGATGAACGCGAAGGGGACGCCGTAGACGTCGGCGTACTCGGGCTCGAAGCGGTCGTCGTCGTTGGGGGCGTACGAGCGGCGGCGCAGGCCCCGGCCGACCACCTGCTCGCACAGCAACTGCGAGCGGAAGGCCCGGATGCCCAGGATGTGGCTGACGGTGTTGGCGTCCCACCCCTCGGTAAGCATGCTGACCGACACCACGCAGCGCACCTGCTCGCCGAGCATCCCCTTCTTTCCGACGGTGTTCATCACCTCACGCAGCAGGTCCTCGTCGGTGATCTTGTCGACGTCGGCGCCTGGGTTGCGGCGGCGGTACTCGGTCTTGAACGCCTCGACCTCGTGGGCGGCGGCCTTCTTGAAGTCGTCCTTGAAGGTCTCGCCCGACTCGATGGCAGCCGAGTCGATGAGGATGGTGCGGGGACGGGGCAGCCACTCGCCGTCGACCACGTTGGTCAGCAGGTCGAGCTTGCCGGGGCGCAGCACCTCCTCGCCGTCGGGGCGCTCGACCTCGGCGCCAGCGATCCAGTCGTAGACCAGCTTCGACACCGTGGTGTTGGGGCAGACCACGATCATCACCGGCGGCGGGTCCCCCTGGGCGCCGAGCGTGCGCTCCCAGTCCTCGAAGCGGTTCCGGTAGCTGCGGTGCAGGCTCTCGAGGGCGCCTTCGAGCACCTTGGGCGGCACCCAGTCCTCGAACTGCCTCGGGTCGCCCGGCTTGGGCTTCGGCATCTTCTTGGGCAGGTCGGTACCGATGTGGTCCCACAGGCGCAGGTAGGTGGGCAGGTCGCCCACGGCGTCGTCGTCCACCGGCACGCGGGGGACCTTGACGATGCCCGACTCGATGGCGTCCATCAGCGAGAAGTCGCTGACCGTCCACGGGAAGATGTAGCCCTCGTTGTAGCCCGAGCCCTTCAGGTAGAAGGGCGTGGCGGACAGGTCGTAGATCTCCTTGATGCCGACCGACCGGTCGATGGCGCGGAGGCCCTTGAACCACACCCGGGCGTCGGCGTTGCGGGCCTTGTCCTCGCGGTCGGCCTCGGGGTCTTCCTCACCCTCGGTGAGCACCCGGTCCTGGTAGCAGTGGTGGGCCTCGTCGTTGAACACCACGATCTCGCTGCCGGCCTTGTTGCCACGGCCGCTGAAGTCCCGCAGGACCCGCGAGACCATGTCGGCCTCGGTCTCCTTGAACGGGTCGACGTCCTTGCCGGCGTTGAGGATCTTGCGGGTGTTGCTGGCCACGCCCTTGATCTCGGGGGCGTCTCGCAGGAGGAAGGTGTGATAGTTCGTGATGACGATCTGGGCCTCGTCGAGCGCGCCCCACAGGTCGGCGGGGATCAGGTCGCGCTGGCGGTAGTAGTTGTCGGGCGCGCTGGGCAGCAGCACCCGAAGGCGGTCACGGATGGTGATGCCCGGGGTGACGACGAGGAAGCGCTTGGCGAACCGGGCGTCACGCGGGCTGTTGACCTTGTTGATGGTCTGCCAGGCGATGAGCATGGCCATGACGATCGTCTTGCCCGACCCGGTGGCCATCTTGAGCGCGGTACGGGGCAGGCGACCGTTGTGCGTGGCGTTCTGCTTGTCGATGCGGGGACGGAAGTCGGTGTGACCCTTCCGGCCCGCCACCTCGGCCAGGAAGATTGCCGTCTCGGCCGCCTCGCGCTGGCAGAACAGCATGCGGTCCTCGCGCACGTCGGCCAAGCCGGCCCAGTGCTCGAGCAGCTTGCGGCTGATGGGCGTGACATCGGGGTAGCGGCGGGCCCGCCACAACTCGACCTCGCGGCGGATGTCGTTGATCAGCGAGTTCTCCTCGCGACGCTCACCGGTGAGGTCGAAGTCGAGCGTGACCTGCTCGACGTCCTTCCTCCCCTTCTTGCTGGGCGGGATGGGGATGAACGACTCGCTGCGGCGGCGCCCCGCCTTGATCTCGCCCGTGGGGCCCTGGGGGCCGATGACGAAATGCCGGTCAGGCGCCACGTACGGCGAGTTCAGAATCGGGTTGTCGAGCC
>CAYNGM010000415.1:0-2225 GCA_964396565.1 uncultured Anaerolineaceae bacterium
CCCAGGTACAGCGGCGCCGCGAGATCGGCCGTCGTCAGCTCACCGATCGTGGTCGCGGCGCCGGTCCCGAACCGCCCTACGGGGTGGTCGGCGGGGTACAGGCGACCAAGCAGCGCCAGTGGGTCACGACCACGAGGACCGTGGCGTCCGGGGAGCACCGGCGCGGGTCCGGCGTCGGGTACGGGCACCTGGTCGGATGCGGACGCGAACGCCGACCCCGGGGAGACGACCCCGAGCAGGGCGGTCGGCAGCAGCAGCACCGGTCGGGACGCCTCGATCGGCGTGTCGAGCATCCGCTCGGCCGCGACGACCTGCAGCCCCGCCGCCGGGTCGAGCCCGAACCTCAGTCGAGCCTCCCTGACCAGTGCGTCGAGCACCCGTCGATCCGCCTACTGGGTCGCGCTCGACCCGGTGATCGCCTCGTCACGGGTGATCGTCGCGGCCGCCTTCTTCGGGTCATACCAGGCGGACCAGGCACTCGACCTGATCTGGTCGGCCTGGGTGGGGTTGGGCGTGCGCTCCTCCTCGCGATCGACAAGGAAGATGTACGACCCGTCGTCCGGGACGGCCAGGACGTCGGATGGCGTACCGATGGGCGCAGCGAACACCGCATCGGATCGCTTCGGGTCGAGCTGACCACGGGCGATCCACCCCAGTCGACCCCCGGTAGACGCCTCGGCGCCCTCGGAGAAGTCCCTGGCGAGCGTGGCGAAGTCGGCACCGTCCGCGAGCCTGGCCTTGAGACCGTCCATCGTCGGGCGGTGGTGCAGGACCTGGACGATGTGATAGCCGAACTCGGTCTTGATCAGCGGCAGGATCTCGCCATCTACCGCGTTGGCGGTGATGATCGGCTCGGAGAATGACGGCACGTAGCCGCTGTCGGTCGATACGTATGCGTCGAGGAGTCCACCACTGCCGTTCGGTCCCAGGGCGGCGGCCTCATCGCTCCCCTCGCGAGCGACCGCATCGAATTGGCTCGGATCCGCCTTGAGTTTGGCCAGGGCGGCCTCCGCGTCGAGCTTTGCCTGACCCCACGCCGGGTCGTCATCCGGGTAGTTGCCGGCCTGGGCGCCAGCCGGGTCGTCCTCCGGCGAGAACAGGATGTGCCTCACCCGGACCGCGCTCTCGGGAAGCGCGAGAGTATCCGCCGAGACGAAGATCTCCGAGGTGTCCCGTTGTGGCCCGGGCTTGAGGGCGTCGGCCACCACTGCATCCTCGAGCTTCTTGCGCACGACATCGCCGCGCACGACCGTCCGGTACTTCCCGAGGTCGATGCCGTCGTTGACGATGGCGTCGGTGTAGGCGGGATCGACCGAGGCATCGGCGATCTCGGTCACGCGCCCGATGCGGAAGGCACCGTCGTCGCCCTGGAGGACGGCCGTCGGCTTGTCCATCTCGGCAGTCCACAGGGCCGCGAGCAGCGCCGGGTCGATCTGGCTGTCATCCTCCTGGACCCAGCCGAGGTCACCGCCCTGGGCGGCGGTCGAGGCATCGGTCGAGACGGTCTTGGCGATGTCCTCCCAGGCCTTACCCGCACCCAGGTCGGCAAGCGCCGCGTCCGCCTTGGCCCTGGCTGCGGCGACCTGGGCAGGGGTGGCCGCAGTCGCGCCGGCGTCGAGTTCCGGGGCGACCTCGATGACCCAGGCGTGTCGAGCGGCAGGGGTCGTCGCCTCCTCGACAAGACGAGCGTCGATGTCGGCGTCGCTGACGGTCACGCCCTGCTCGTCGGCGAGCGTGGCCTGGAGCCGGTTGTCGATGAGCCGCTCGAGCGAGATCGGGACGATCTGCTGCTGCTGGGACGCGATGGCCTGGGTCTGGCTGTCCGCCTGGGCCTGGCTCAGCCGGCCCGCGACCGCGAGGGTGCGGATGCGCTGGGTCGCGTGGTTGAGCCGCCACGACTCGATCTGGGCCCGGTCGCGCAGGTCGCCCTTGGTGATGGTCTGGCCGTTGACGCTCCCGACCGGTGCGAGATTGTCGTTGTAGTAGGTCGTGACCACCGCGATCAGGAGGATCGCGATCGCCGACACGACGACTAGCCCGAAACCCAGGTTGAGGTAGAAGTTCTTCCGGTCGCGGCTCTCCCAGGAGTGCTTCTGGGTGCGCTTCGCGACGGGTTTGGCACGGAAGGTCATCGGCGTTCGCTGATCCTGTATGGCAGGGTGGACGAGGCCGGCTGGGCTCGCCGGATCGGCTGGGAAGGCCGGTATCGTACAACGACCTCGCGG
>CAYNGM010000416.1:0-2225 GCA_964396565.1 uncultured Anaerolineaceae bacterium
GGGATGACCGGCCATGTCGGCGGCGATGGCTGCAGCGACGGTCCCCTGGAATCCCTCCCACGTGTAGCCGGTCGAGATGGTGTTGCTCAACCCGCCACCGCGGTAGGCGTCGTTGGTCAGCGCCCCGTCGAGGTCGATGCCGTTCCTCGAGGCCCCGACCGGACCGACCGTGACCCATGCCGAGCTCGGGCTGAGGATGGGCTGCCAGCTCTGCTGGTCCGACTTGTACTCGAACCCGTCTCCCGTGGTCAGGTAACGGGCCAGCGCGTCATAGGCGTCGGCGATGAGCGCAGCGTCGTTGAGGCCCCACGCGATCCACATGTACGCCGCCCGGTCCATGCAGCCCCAGTTGGTCGGATCGAGCCGAGCCGACTGGACGAGCGAGCCGTTCCCGATGCCGCGTGACTCCATGCCCGTCCTTGCGAGGATGGCTCGCAGCAGGGCCGAGGCGTCGTTCCCCGTCAGGCGAGCGGCCAGCGCGAGCGGCTGCGCCTCCCGGCCCAGCGACAGGACGCGGTCGGTGTTGCCCAACGTGGACTGTGCGGCAGCGAGGTCGGCGCTGATATCCCGTCCGAGGAACGCCCGGGCGAGGATGGCCGCGCTTCCGGCCGAGTCCTGGTTGTTCAGGTCGGGGCGAGCTGACAGGTTCGCGTAGTTGAGGACGACGTTATAGGCCGCTCCTGATCTCGGCAGCGAGTCGATGTACGAGCGCGTCAGATCCGGGAGGTCAGTACCGCTCGGCGGCGGAGTGGGGGGCGGTGTCGGCGATGGGGTAGGAGTCGGTGTCGGGGACGACGTAGCCGTTGGTGCGGACGTAGGGGTAGCACTTGCCGTCGGGGACGGGGTGGGGGAAGAAGTAGCCGTGTGGGCAGGGTTCGTAGGTGACGGAGTTGGTGAAGGTGTAGCCGTTGGACTTGGGGTAGAAGCGGGGGTCAGTAGCGCCAGACATTCGGGCTCCTCGTTGCGGACGCACACATCCCAGAGCGCGTCGAGGATGGCGGCGTCGGATACGCCGGCGGGACGGGCGGCCAGTGCTGGCAGGCCGACGAGCAGGGCGAGGCAGATGCCCGCGATGGCTCCTGACCTGATACTCACGAGATGATGCCCGCCGCTTGTGCGATCGCGAAGATGACCGCGACGACCCCGGTCGGGCCGAGCCACTTGAGCATCCCGAGGCCGCCCTCCATCTTGTCGAGGCGTGACAGGGCGTTGTCGAGCTTCACGTCCTGGCGGTCGAGTCGCTTGGAGAGCAGATCCTCGATACGGTCGAGGCGCGCATAGATATCGCCGTTACTGGGACGGCGGTGGTCCACCGTCGGGTCATCCGTCATGGGTGTCTCGTGTGGACGAGCAGGAAAGGAAGTGCCCCTGCCGACGAAGGAGGGCGCCGGCAGGGGCGGGTCCGGGTATATCGCGTGACCGGCAGCGCGCACAGGCAAAGAAGTCGGGCCTGTGAGTAGATGGGTCGCCGAATACGCGAGAGGGAAGGCGGAACGCGCGCAGCGTTCGACGCGGCGTATTCGGCTCGTGTCATCGTACTTGCGCGATGACACAAGTGTCAAGCCGCGTCGGCGTCCAGCTGCGCCTCAGACCTGCCGCGCCGAGGGATGGGTCGGTCCTGGTACATCGACCAGGCGAGGTCGAGCGCGCGGTACATGACGTCGCCCGCGCACCAGTCCGGGATCCCGAAGGCGCGCGACACGTCGAGCGGCGTGTAGATGTTGCAGGCCAGCGCGCCGAGGAAGCGGCGCCGGTCAGGATCACCGACGCGGGCGATGGCGGCGCGGACGGGCGTCAGGTAAAAGCCGTCCTCGTCGGTCCGGCAGGCGACCGCCCGCCAGTCGTTCGGCTCGGTCCGCTGGGTGAAGCCGATGTACGCCTTGGCCTCGCCGGTATGGTCCGGCGCGCCGTCATCAGCGACGTCACGGTCGTGGAGCCGGTTCGGCGCCTCGAGCGCGTAGCCCTCGGTCAGCCAGCGGTGGAGCCGCGCGAGCGTCGGCGGCTTGGCGGCGATCCGGTCGCCCTTGCTTCGGACTGACCGCGCATGGTCGTCCTCGTACTGCTCGCGGCGAGAGGGCAGGAGCGGATGGCGACGACTCATCGGGACCTCCGTAGCAACCACCGGGCGAGGACGGACAACAGATATCCCGTCACCATCGCGGCAGGGATGGAGTACCAGGGGACGTAGGTGATGATGACTTCGCTCACGATCCGTCCCGCAGTCT
>CAYNGM010000417.1:0-2208 GCA_964396565.1 uncultured Anaerolineaceae bacterium
AGGGCGGGATCACGAACGCCGATGGCGACGCCATCGACATCGCCCAGGGCGGGATCTTCCGGGCCACCGCGCGGGACATCGCCGTGAGCCAGGGAGGCATCGCATTAGCTCGTGGCGAGCGTGTGTCGATCGAGATGGGAGCCGGGCTGCTCACCGTGGCCGGCGAGGCGACCCTATCGCAGGCGTACGCCCGGAACGTCCTCGCCCGCGAGGCGCGGGTCGAGCAGGCTGCCGTCGGTGCGATGACCGCGGGTCACGTCACCGTGGAGCGCACGACCGCCGTTGGCATCCTGATCGCCCGCCGGGTGGACGGCGCGGTCCGGCCGCTCCTCGACTGGCGTGGCGCCCTCGCGATCGGTGCCGTGATCGGCATCCTGTGGGGGATCACCCGCCGCCGCTGAACGCTGACGTGCGGCGGACCGACGAGTGCGCGGCCCGCCAGCGTCGCCGCGTCATCTGGCCGGAACGATCCGCGGATCCATCCCGGCGGCCTCAGCCGCCGCAGCCTTCGCCGCTCGAGCTGCTTCCATGTGCTCCTGGTGGACCGCCACGACCTCGGCTGGGTCTCCCTCGATGATCACGTTGCCCTTCTCGATGAGCAATGCGCGGTTGCAGTATTCGGTCACCCAGGTCATGTCGTGGGTGACCAGGACGACGGCCTTCGCCGCCCGGACGATCTCGATGACCCGCGCCTTGGACTTCGCCCGGAAGGCCGCATCCCCGGTCGCCAGGACCTCATCGAGGAGCAGGATGTCCGGATCGACCGAGGTGGCGATGGCGAATCCGAGGCGTGCCCGCATACCCGACGAGTACGTCTTGAGCGGGGCATCGATGAATTCGCCGAGCTCGGCGTAGGCGATGATCGATGGCAGCAGGTCACGGGTCACGGCGTCGTCGAGGCCGAGGAAGGCGCCACCGAGCAGGATGTTGTCGCGTCCGCTCAGCTCCTGGTCGAAGCCGGCGCCAAGGGTCAGCAGACCGGACACGTGACCGTGGACCTCGACCGCCCCCTCACTCGGTCGGATGATCCCGGCGAGCACCTGGAGAAGCGTGCTCTTGCCCGCACCGTTGGGGCCGATTACCGCCAACGACTCACCCTGGACGAGACGCAGCGACACGTGTCGCAGCGCCCAGAACTTCTCGCGTGTCCCGCGTCCCAGCATCTGGCCGAGCGATCGACTGAGCTTCGTCTTGCGGGTGAAGCGCAGGTCGTACTGGACACCCAGGTCGTCCGCCCGGATGGCGAAGTCGGCGCCACGTGGAACGGACGGTGGCTGCGCTTCGTCGCGGACCATCACAGCACCTTCGCGAAGTTCGGCTCGAGTCGCTTGAAGGCCACGGTCGCGACCGCGAGGAAGACCGTGCTCGCGATCGCCAGCAGCGCCAGCGCCGACCAGTCCGGGAAGGTCGGAGGGCCATCTGGTGACGTCCCCCAGATGACCGTCCGATAGGCCTCGAACAGGATCGCGAACGGGTTGAGCAGGAAGAGCGTACGCAGCACGGGGTATTGATCGAGAAGCTGGACGTTCTCCAGCAGGGTCAGGCTGTACAGGCCCGGCGACAGGTAGAACCACAGACGCAGGACATGGCGCATGACGTTGCCGAGGTCGCGGAAGAAGACGTTGCCCGCGGCGACGAGCAGGCAGAAGGCGATGGTGAAGATGAACTGCACGACGGCGATGACCGGGATCAGCAGCACGTAAGGGGTCAGGCGGTCGGCGTAGAAGAGCATGATCCCGAACAGTGGGATGAGCCCGAATGCGAAGCCGACGACACCGGCCACGGTCGAAGCGACAGGCAGCACGATCTTGGGGAACGCGATCTGCTTGATGAGCCGGTCCTGGGTCGAGATCGACAACGTCGCGTCGGTCACCGAAGCGGTGAACCACTTCCAGGGCAGGATCGCCGCGAAGATGAAGAGCGGGTAGTCGGGGATCGTCCGACCGCGTGCGATGAGCGTGACGAGGACGACGTAGACGACCATCTGCAGGAGCGGGTCGATCACCCACCAGAGGTTGCCAAGAAGCGTGTCGGCGCCGCGCTTGCGCATGTCCGCGACCACCAGGTAGCGGACGAGCCGGCGGCGGGATCGGACATCCGCGATGCCCTCGCGGATCAGGCGCAGCGCGCCCGGATCACCGGCCGTGTTCCGGTACGCGGCCGGAACTTCACTCGTGACGGACATCGCGCGGAAGGTTATCACCGTTC
>CAYNGM010000418.1:0-2206 GCA_964396565.1 uncultured Anaerolineaceae bacterium
CCAGGCTCCGGCGTCGCAGGCGCCGGCGTCCCAGGGCCAGGCCAGCGAGGCGCCGGCACCCGCGGCGGTTCGATTGCAGCTCCAGTGGGCTCCCCAGGCCCAGTTCGCGGGCTACTTCGCGGCCAAGGAGCAGGGCTACTACGAGGCCGAGGGTCTCGATCTGACCATCGTCGATGGTGGCCCCGACGTCATCCCGCAGGCGGCCGGCTCGGCCGCGGACGGCCCCGAGTTCACCATCGCCTGGCTGCCCAAGGTGCTCCAGGCGCGTGAGGGCAACCCGGCTTCAGACCTCGTCAACATCGCCCAGGTCTTCCAGCGCTCGGGCACCCTGTCGGTGTCGTGGAAGGACTCGAACATCACCACGCCGGCCGACTTCAAGGGCAAGAAGATCGGCGTCTGGGACTTCGGCAATGAGTTCGAGGTGACCGCCGGCGCCCTCAAGGCCGGGCTGGAACAGGGTCGCGACTACACGAAGGTCATCCAGCCGTTCGACATGACGCTGCTTCTCTCGAAGCAGATCGATGTCGCCGAGGCGATGATCTACAACGAGTACGCCCAGGTCCTTGAGGCGACCAACCCGGAGACCGGCCAGCTCTACCAGCCGACCGACCTCAACGTGATCAACTGGAACGACCAGGGCACTTCGATGCTCCAGGACTCGCTCTACGCGCGTGCTTCGTGGCTGGCGGAGGCCGGCAACGAGGACGTCGCCAAGCGCTTCCTGAAGGCCTCGTTCCAGGGCTGGATGTACTGCCGAGAGAACCCGGACGACTGCATCCAGTACACGGTCAACGCCGGCTCCACGCTGGGCGCCGGACACCAGGCATGGATGATGAACGAGGTCAATCCGCTCGTCTGGCCGTCGCCGAACGGGATCGGGATCCTGGATCCAGCCGCCTACCAGCAGACGGTCCAGATCTCCAAGGACGCCGGCGTCATCAAGGCAGATCCGGCACCTGATGCGTTCCGGACGGACCTGGCCGAGGCGGCCCTCGCAGAACTCGCTGACCAGGACACCAAGGGCCTGTCCTTCCAGCGGGGCACGGTCACGGTGACCCCGGGCGGCAACTAGCCCGTCCTTCTGTCCATCACCGTTCGCGGCCAATCGAACGGCCGGCTCCCTCGGGAGCCGGCCGTTCCTCGTTGAACGAGCGGCCTGGTTCGACGCGTCAACGGCTGTCCTCGCGAGCATCGGCGCGCTAGGATGTCGTCGTGACTGACGCCGCAGACACCGCCGCGCTCGATCCTGCGACCGTCGATCTCGCGACCGCTACAGCCGCCGCCGCTGCTGACATCGACCCCGGCGCCGGTGGGGTCCTGCACATCTCGCGTCATCCCGCTGTCCTGCACAAGCTCGCCGTCCTCCGCGACCAGGCCACCGAGCCCAAGAAGTTCCGCGAGGTCGTCCGCGAGCTGAGCTGGCTGCTGGGCTATGAGGCCCTTGCCGATGCGAGGGTTCGCGGGCGCCGCATCACCACGCCGCTCGAGGAGATGGATGCCCACGAGCTTGGTGAGCGGATCGGCCTCATCCCCATCCTGCGCGCGGGTCTCGGCATGGTCGACGCGATGCTCGAACTGATGCCTACCGCCCAGGTCTGGCATCTGGGCCTGTTCCGTGACGAGCGGACCCTGCTCCCCGTCGAGTACTACAACAAGCTGCCGGACTCGGCGACGGTGGACCTGTGCCTGATCCTCGATCCGATGCTGGCGACCGGCGGCAGCGCCACCGCCGCCATCGATGTCCTGAAGCGCTGGGGAGCGGTCCAGCCGGTCCGGATCAAGCTCATCAACCTCATCGCCGCGCCGGAGGGCGTCGCGGCCGTACATGCGGCCCATCCAGACGTCGAGATCCATTGCGCCGCACTCGACCGCCAGCTCAACGAGAAGGGCTACATCATGCCCGGCCTTGGCGACGCCGGGGATCGCCAATTCGGGACCGGGCACGCCGGCTGACTTTCGCCGCCGCCGACCGCCCGCCGCCGACCGCCCGCCGCCGACCGCCCGCCCCGAGCCGCCGTTCGTCGCCTACATGCGTGCGGCGGCGGAGTGGACCCGGCCAGGCCCGGCCCCGCCGGCGAGTGGGCGAGGCTCTAGTCGCCCGGTCGCTCCCAGACCGAGACGTGGGACTCGCTCTCGTTCGTGAACGGCGTGTGCGACCAGTCCGCCCAGCGATGCCGCAGACGCATCCCGGCGATACGCGCCATGA
>CAYNGM010000419.1:0-2201 GCA_964396565.1 uncultured Anaerolineaceae bacterium
AGGTGGACCTTGGGCCATCCGTGCGTGATGCGATCTCCCTGGCCGAACCGATAGCCCCCCTCGACCGCCCGGACTGCCCCGGTCTGTGCATCGTGTGCGGCGACCCGCTCGACGAGGGCAGCCACGACCATCCCGGCGACGACATCGACCCGCGCCTGGAGGCGCTGCGCGGCTTCGTCCCGGATCGGGGCGACCCGCCGGCCCCCGCGGACTGATCGTGGCGCGGACCGCGACGGGAGGCGGGCGACCGCACCCGCCTCTGCCATCAGGGGCCGATTCGCGGTAGACTCCGCCGTCGATGCAGCGGCGTCGATCCCGGCCGCTGCCGCGGAACCGATCCCGCTCGAGCGCCACCACGAACGACACAAGGAGCCCAAGCGACCCATGGGTGTACCCAAGCGACGCGTCTCCCACGCCCGCCAGGGCGAGCGCCGCGCGCACCTCGCGATCGACCTGCCCAACCTCGAGGAGTGCCCGCACTGCCACGAGCGCAAGCAGCAGCACCACGCCTGCCCGAACTGCGGCTGGTACCAGGGCCGTCAGGCTATCGAGCTCAAGCCCGCCGGCGGCGCCGACACCGCCGACCGCTGATCCGGTGACGGAGCCTCGGTCCGCGTCGTCCGAGGCATCGTCCCTGTCCGGCGTGCGCGTCGCAGTCGACGCCATGGGCGGCGACCACGGCCCGGCCGAGGTCATCCCGGGTGCCCTGGACTTCGCCCGGTCGCACCCGTCGGACACGGTCATCCTGGTCGGCGACGAGGCCGAGATAGCACGGCTCGCTGCCCCCCTGCCCGCCAATGTCAGTGTCGTCCACGCCAGTCAGGTCGTGGGCATGGACGAGCACCCTGCTCTTGCGCTGCGCGAGAAGAAGGACTCCTCGATCCTGGTCGCCACCGAGCTTGTCAAGCGCGGGCAGGCGGATGCCGTGCTGACCGCCGGTCATACCGGCGCCGGGATGGCCGCGGCCGTCCTCCGCCTGGGACGTCTGGCCGGCGTGGACCGTCCGGCGCTGGCCGTCCAGATGATCACCGACTCCGGGCCGATGGTCCTGCTCGACATCGGGGCCAACCCCGACTCGACCCCCGAGAACCTAGCCCAGTACGCCCGGATGGGGGCGATCTTCGCCGAGCAGGTCCTGGGCGTCCATGATCCGCGTGTCGCGCTGCTCTCGATCGGCGAGGAGAAGGGCAAGGGCGACGCCCGCATCCAGCGGGCGACCGAGCTGCTTGATGCCTCGTCGCTGCGCTTCGAGGGCAACATCGAGGGCAAGGACCTGACCCGCCACCCGGCCGACGTGATCGTCACCGATGCCGTCGTCGGCAACGTCGTGATCAAGTTCTTCGAGGGCCTCTCGACCTTCATCTTCGACCTGTGGCGGGCGGAGTTCCGCGGCTCGTGGCGGGGCAGGCTCGCATACCTCCTGATGCGTCCCGGGATCGACCGGATCCGTGGGGTCTTCGACTACGAGACGCAGGGCGGATCGCCGCTGCTCGGGGTACGCGGTACGGTCATCATCACCCACGGCCGAGCGCGCCGAAGGATGATCGGGTTCGGCTGTGAGGTCGCGGCGACCACCGCGCGACAGCGCGTCCCCGAGCGCATCGCCGCGGCACTCGCGGCAGAGCCCACCGCATCGCTCGGGGCAGAGCCCACCGCGTCTCTCGCAGCAGCCAGGGAGGGATCGAGTTGACGGGCACCGGGATGGGCCATCACGGCCTGGCCGCTCCCCGCCCCGGACCGGGTGATCCCGGGTCGACCGGCCCCGAACTGACCGTCGGTCGCGGCGTGATCACCGAGCTTGTGCGTCTTGCCGCCTTCGAGGTCCCGGGCGTCAGTCGCGTCGGCCACGGTGGCCCCGCGCCGCGACGCTGGCTGGCAGGCCGCTCCGTGGTGGTCGCGGTGCGAGATGGCCGCGTGATGGTGCGGCTGCGCGTCATCGCCCGACCCGGGCAGCCCCTCGGGCCGCTCGCCGGTGCCGTCCGCTCCGCCGTCGCCGCGACGGTCGAGCGCCTGCTTGGTCTCGAGCTCGGCTCGGTGACGGTCATCGTCGATGGCGTCGGAGGCTGATCGCCAGCGCGGCCGGCGGTCCGGTCGTCGCCTGGCCCTCGCGGCGATCTTCGAGGCAGACTTCGGTCAGCGCACCGCGAGCGCGGTCCTCGAGCGTCATCTCGCCGAGACGGAGCGCGACCCGGTGGCTGCGA
>CAYNGM010000420.1:0-2187 GCA_964396565.1 uncultured Anaerolineaceae bacterium
TGATGGGAGGGCGTCATCGTCGATCACGATGGTGGCCGGGTGGCGTCGATGTCGGTCGGGCTGTCATCGTGGTCGCTGCTGACCATGTCGTCACCGCCATCGGAGGCGTCGGTTGTCGCCAGCCTGGCGGCGTCCTCGAGCTCCCCGACTGTCCTGGTCGCACTGGCGAGCGGTCGGCGGCGGCCTCGACGTTCCGCCGCCACGATGCGTGACAGGAAGATGATCGTCTGGCCGGTGATCAGCAACAGGATGATCACGGCGAACAAGAGTGCGGCGCTCACGCCGGATGGCCAGCCCCAGACCACGCTCAACGGGGTCAGGACGATGAAGATGGCGAGGATCACGACCTGGATCCAGAAGCAGCCGAGCCCCGGACCGCGGGCCGCCTCGAGGTCGTCTCCCTTGTACTGGACAGGCCCGCTCGGGCGCGGCGAACGTGGCGGCGTCGGATCAGCGTTCGAGTCCAGGGGCGGCGGGGGCGGCGGCGGAGTGCTCGGGGTCGTCATCGATCAAGCCGGTAGTGCCATTCGCGGAAGCCGTCGGGGGCCGTCTGGTCGCCCGTCTTGACGAACCCGCTCCGCTCCAGGACCCGCTGTGACCCGCCGTTGCCCTCGATCGTGCGCGCGAACAGCGGACGCTCCGGCAGCTCAGCCAGCAGCCGCGCGACGGCGGCGGTCGCCAGGCCACGGCCCCACCAGTCGCGGGCGATCCGGTACCCGATCTCACGCTGACCGTCGGCGAGCCAGCTGCCGATGTCGCCGACGATCGTCCCGTCGTACTCGATGACGTAGGTCACGGCCGTCGGCGTCCCGAGCACCATCGCCCAGTGGGCGTCGAACGCCGGCCGGTCCCGGACCGGGCTCATCGCCATCGCCGCGGCGACGGGATCCGTCTGCAATCCGAACATCGCGTCGAGATCGGCGGGGGTCACGCGACGGATGCGTAGGCGCGCGACGTCGATCGGGGCCGGGACCTCCGTCACGCGTCCACCCGGGGTTCGGTCGCGAGGTCATCGACGACCTCCGTGCCGGGGATGGCCAGCAGGTCGGACGGGGCGAGGAGCACCTTCCATGATCGCGACCCGCCACCGACGACGATCCGTTCGCGGGTCATCACGCGTGAATCGATCCAGATGGGCAACTCGGCAGGCAGACCGAAGACCGTCACGCCACCGATCTCCATGCCGGTGATGTCGCGGGTGGACTCCGCCGGGGCGAAGGACGCCTTGCGCGTCCCGAGTCGATCACGCACCGCCCGATTGACGTCCAGGCGGTTGGGCGCGAGGACCAGACACGCGGCATAGCGTGGCGGGTCACTCTTGCCGACGACGATGATCGTGTTGGCCGAGTCCTCCGGCGCGAAGCCGTACGCCGCGCAGAAGGCAGCCGTGTCAGCGAGCGCCGGATCGCAGGGAAACAACTCGAAGGCGATGCCGAGCGGCTCGATCGCCGTCAGGAGGCGTCGTCGACCCTCGGGGTCGTTGGTCTGGGGGTCGATCGGCTGGGTCATCTGTCAAGCGTACGTGTCCGAGTGCCGATGCGCCCGGCTACCATCGCGTCTGATGACCGATCGACGATCGCTCCCCGACTGGCTCCCGGAACCCGAACTCGTGTACTTCGGCGAGGAGTCGATCGCCCGCCCGGCGCTCGAGCGACTCGCGAGCGCCACGTGGACGGTGGCCCTCGATTACCTCTTCCGGATCGCGATGGACCGGGCGATGGGTGATCCATCGCCGTACGCGGACGCCCGGTCGAACTACTACGCATCGGATCCCGCCGGCTCCGCCACAGGACCCGGTCCAGCCCCACTCCATCCGCGTCGTGCGGCGGACGTCCTGGCCGAGTTCGAAACGCGTGTCGCGGGGGGCCTGATGAACAGCCAACACCCCCGCCAGTTCGGCTATTTCACGCCGCCACCGCTGCCCATGTCGGTCATGGGGGAGTTGCTCGCCCAGGTCGCCAACCAGGGCGTGGATGTCTGGCATGCCGGTCCCTATGCCGCGTTCGTGGAGGAAGAGGTCGTCCGCTGGCTGTGTGACCTGGTCGGCTACGACGACCGATCGTTCGGGCTGCTGACGAGTGGCGGTGTGATGGCCAACTTCATGGCCATGACCCTGGCTCGCGACCTGCAGCTCGGTCGTCTGCGCGGACTTGATGGGCCACCACGGGGTCGCGACCTCGATGGCGC
>CAYNGM010000421.1:0-2183 GCA_964396565.1 uncultured Anaerolineaceae bacterium
AGTTCAGGCAGATCGACTTGGCATGGCCGATGTGGAGATAGCCGTTCGGCTCGGGTGGGAAGCGAGTGACGACCATCTCGTGCCGGCCGGCGCGTACCTCTGCCGCGATCTGCTCGCGGATGAAGTCGCGTCGCTCCGAGGCGTCGGTAGTAACGGGTTCGGACATCGGGGTGGGCAGGTCAGGAGTCACGGCGGCCGAGCCTATCACAGCGTCCGATGGTGACCGTCGGTGCTCGCCTTGGCGCCGTTGCGATGAAGCTGACCGCTGCGTCGTCGGAGGGAGTGGCTGGCGCGCCAGGATTCGAACCTGGAACCCCCTGATCCAGAGTCAGGTGCTCTACCGTTGAGCCACGCGCCAGCGGGGCCGCGATGATACCGCATCGCGCGCTCGTTCCCGGTCGCGACCGCCGTCGGTCGGCTCGACCCGCTCGGGATGACGAGTCGGTCAGTGGGCTTGGCGATCTTCGAGGGCAGCGATCACCCGGTCGAGGAACCAGCCGCCGGTGCGTTCGGCGACGTGGTGCAGGACCGCCCGGTCCACCAGCAGCCCGACGCCGCCTCCCGGTGGCGTATAGACGCCATTGAGGTGGAGGCCGCCGTCGTGGACCGACAGGGTTCCCGCGAAGACCGGGAAGAGCGGCGCCATCCCGGCGGCACGCCAGGCCACCTCACCGACGCATCCACCAGTGGGGTCGTGGCGTACACCCAGGTCCACGAACGCCGCCTTGCGGAAGACGACACCACGCGGTTCCCCGCGCAATCCGAATGCCAGGTCCGTGAGGACCCGTCGCATCTGCGGATGACCGTCCGCCGCCGTGACCTCGTCGCCAAGCCAGGATGGATCGGCGAAGAGATCGCACAGGCCGTCCGGGTCGGTGGGCAGGATCCGGCTGAGGGTCAGCCGCGCAGTCGAGCGGTCATCGGACCGTGAGGAGGCAAGGGGGTGGTCGGTGGTCATCGTGGCAGGGTCGCGCGAGGCATCCGTTGGTCGCAAGGGCCATTCGGCCCCTGCCAGACCATCGGGGGAGTGACAACGGGACCGATCGGGACCATCCTGTCGGTCATGGTTCGCCCTCGGTGCCAGGCACCCCGGTACGTGATGCGCGTGCTCGCCGCGGTGGCCCTGTCCCTCGTCATGCTCGCGCCGGCGGGAGTCGTGTCGGCCGCCGATCCGCCGCCGTTGCCGCCTTGTCGGGTCGATGACACGCTCACAACCTACCGCGCTCTCGCGGATTGGGCCCGCTCGCTCCTCGACATGGAGTATCGACTGGCCAGCACCTACGCCCCACCGGACCTCCGCTCCACGGCTGATGCCGGTCTCAACGGCGGCTACAAGGTGCGCTCGCTCGTGATCGTCGACCTGACGGCGATGGCCTCCGCCGCCAAGGCTGCCGGCGCCCGGTTCTCGGTGCAGTCGGCATACCGCAGCTACGCGACCCAGCAGTCAACGTTCCAGTACTGGGTCGATCTCCATGGCTACCAGCGTGCCCTGACCGAGAGCGCCCGGGCAGGCCACAGCGAACACCAGCTGGGGACCACGCTCGACCTGCGCAGCTACGGCGGTGGGGCGCCCTGGGATGTCAAGGACTGGGCGACGACGAAGGCCGGCAAGTGGCTGGCCGCGAACGCCTGGAAGTACGGCTTCGTCATGTCGTATCCCAAGGGGATGACGTCGATCACCTGCTACGACTATGAGCCGTGGCACTACCGCTATGTCGGCAAGGCGCGGGCCGCCGCCATCCATGGCACCGGCCTGACCTATCGACAGTACCTCTGGATGGGGCAGGCGACCACGCCGACCCTGCTCGTCGAGGGTCCGCGGACACGCCGCTGACCGGGTGCGCCCTGACCCGGTGCGCCCTGACCGGCGCCGCTGACCGGGTGCGCCCCTGACCGGGTGCGCCCCTGACCGGCGCATGGCTCATCGACAGCGCGGAGCAGCGTCAGGCCGATGTCGCCAGCGCCTCCCGGAGCAGTTCGGTGAGCTGCCCCCATTCGACGAGGAACGCGTCGTGGCCCTTGGTCGAGCGGATCTCCCTGTAGCCGGCCGCGATCCCCGACGCGTGCGAGGCGTCCACCAGCGCCTGCAGCTGTGCCGGTCCGTACAGGATGTCATCCTCGATCCCGACACCGGTCAGACGCACGCCACCCTGCCCGAGTCGATCAAGCGCAGCCTGGAGACC
>CAYNGM010000422.1:0-2171 GCA_964396565.1 uncultured Anaerolineaceae bacterium
CAAGTTCACCTTGACCAACGCCGTCGCGACGATCCCGTGAGCAGGTTCGCTGACCGCCGGGCCACGCAGGAGGTCGACCTCGGCCCCTGCGAGTGCCCGGGGACGCCGCACGACAAGGACTGGGCCAAGGTCCGCTCGGAGTATTCCGGGTCGGACCTGGCCGCCATCCGGTCTGCGTCCGAGGAGGACGAGGCCGCGGCTGCCGACGCCCTCGCCCCGTACGTCGTCGAGTGGAACCTGCTCGGCCCGGATGGGGACGAGTGGCCGCCGGATGGTGACGCCTTGCGGGACCTCAACCAGTCCACGCTCACGGCGATCATCAACGCCATCAGCGAGTGCATCACCGCGAGTGCTCGCGTCCCAAACCGCTCAAGCGGTCGCTCTCAGGCATCGCCTCGGGCGACCGCATCCCGCACCCGGACGACGCGCCCGACGCCTGGGACGTGACGTTGGCACTGGCGACGGGCTGGACCGAGAGCGCACTGGACCGCATGACGGTCCGGTTCCGCGCTGCCTGTCACTGGCTCCTGTACGCCCGTGCCATCTGCGGTCCGGACGGTCTGCCGCCGTGGCCGGAGATCCCCAAGGGCGGGAGCCCGGAGGCGAAGTACGCCGTCGTCGAGATGCAGAAGCGGATCCGGGACGTCGAGCGCGTCCTGTTCCCGGAGGATGAGTGATGGCTACCCATAAGCTAGCCATCCTCGTCACCGCGATCGGGGCGGCCAAGGCCGCCAAGGACTTGCGCGGGGTCGATGCCGCCATCTCCGGTATCGGCGCCCGGTCGGGCAAGGGCCTGCGGACCGCGGGCACGAACATCGGGAAGCTCGGCGTGGCCGCCGGCGCGGTGGCGGTCGGTGGGCTTGCGGCTGCGGCCAAGGCTGCCATCGACTGGGAAGATGCGTTCCAGGGGGTCGTCAAGACCGTTGACGCCGCCGACCTCTCAAAGGCTGGGCTGACCTTCGAGGGTCTGGCCGAGAGCATCCGCAAGATGTCGCGCGAGATGCCCAACTCGGCCATCGAACTGGCGGGCATCGCGGAGCAGGCCGGCGCCCTCGGCATCAAGGCCGGTGATATCGAGGCGTTCACCCGACAGGTCGCCATCCTCGCCTCGACGACCAACGTCTCGGCCGATGAGGCAGCCACCGCCCTCGGTCAGTTGCAGAATGTCATCGGGCTCACGGGCGACGAGTTCGACAACTTCGCCGCCGCCTTGGTCGACCTCGGCAACAAGGGTGCCAGCACCGAAGCGGACATCCTCGAGATCGGCCGACGTGCGGGCGCGGCCGGGAAACTGTTCGGCATCTCCAAGGACCAGATCCTCGGCTGGTCCGCGGCTGCTGCCAATCTGGGCATGAACCCGGAGCTCGCGGGCACCGCGCTCCAGACCGTGTTCCTCAAGGCCCTGCCCCAGTTCCAGAAGGGGAGCAAGGCCCTGCAACTGATCATGGGGAAGACGGCCAAGCAGATCAAGCACGACTTCAAGGAGGACGCCGGGGGCGCGCTCCAGGACTTGATCGCCAGCCTCGGCAAGATGTCCAAGGCCGACCGTCTCGCCGCCGCACAGGGGTTGTTCGGGAAGACGTCGGGCGTCACCCGTCTCATCCTCGGACTCGCAGACGCATACGACAAGAACCTCGTCCCCTCGCTCGAGACCAGCACGAAGGCGTGGGAGGACGCGAGCGCGGCACAGGTCGAGTTCGACAAGCGGAACCAGACCGTCAAGTCCGCCTTCTCCCGCCTTCGTAACAACATCATCGACATGGCCGTGACCCTCGGCGAAGGGTTCGCGCCCGCCCTCGGTCGAGCGGCAGACAAACTGTCGGCCTTCCTCGCGGTGCCGGAGAACCGGAACGAGGTCAAGAAGCTCGGCGAGGACATCGGGAAGCTGATCGACGGCATCGACTGGCAGTCCCTCATCGCGAACGTCAAGGACTTGATGTCCGGTTTCAAGTCCGCGGGTGATGCGGCGAAGGGCGTCTTCGACGTGTTCATGTCGATGCCCGCCGACGTCAAGGGCCTGCTCATCGCGCTCGTGGGCTTCAACAAGCTCTCCGGCGGAATGGTCACCGGGATCGTCGGGGAACTGTCGAAGGGCCTCATCAAGGGCGTCCTCGGGATGAACGCCGGGGTCGTCAACATCAAGGCCGGGGTCGTCAACGGTGCGGGTGGCG
>CAYNGM010000423.1:0-2171 GCA_964396565.1 uncultured Anaerolineaceae bacterium
CCGCCCAACGCGACCAACCCTTGGGGTCGTCGAAGGCAGCCCGCGCGGCCGCCACGGCACGATCGACGTCCTCGTGCCCGCCCAATGGTGCATTCGCGATCACCCGCCCGTCGGCCGGGTTCACGACGTCGAACGTCGCGCCGTCGGCTGCGGCGACGGACTGACCCCCGATGACCATTCGGAGCACAACTGGTGAGGTGGGGTCGGTGGTGGGTTCGGTGTCGGTATCGGTCGTCATGGTGCGTCCTTCGCGATCCAGGTTCAGTCAGTCGTGCTTCGATGGGGCCGCGGTGCGATCGTCGGGTCCGTCTGGCGCGGGCGCCGGTTCGGGCGCGGGCTTGGGTGCGCGCTTGGGCCTGGACTTGGGTCTGGGGGCCGGATCGGGCGCACGCTTGGGCTCGGGCGTCGGCTCGGGCGCCGGTGCCACCCCGTCGCCGCTTCCGTCGCCCCTTCCGTCGTTCGACGGCATGACGTGATCGTGGTCCGGAGCGTGGATCAGGGCCGCGATCACGTCGTCGGCGGTGTTCGATGCGTCTGCCAGCCCCTCGGCGGCCACGATGGCGGCGCCGATTATCCCGGCGTCGTTGCGCAGCGTCGCGGGCACGATCGGGGTGCGCCTGGTCAGCCGGGGCAGGAACTTGTCGGCGTTCTTGCTGACGCCTCCGCCGATGATCATGAGCTCCGGCCACATCAGGTCCTCGATGCGTCCGAGGTGTTCATCGAGGTCCATCGCCCAGGCCTTCCACGACAGGCCGCGGCGGGTTCGCGCGGCCGCCGCCGAGCGTCGTTCTGCCGCCCGCCCGCGGATCTCCAGCTGACCGAACTCCGTGTTGGGCACGAGGCGCCCGTCCACGAACGTGCCTGATCCGACCCCGGTCCCGAGGGTGAGGAAGATGACGACGCCGCGACGCCCCGCTCCCACGCCGAAGCGCATCTCGGCGATGCCGGCGGCATCCGCATCGTTGACGATCGTGACCGGGCGTCCAAGGGCGGTCGTCAGTTCGTCCGCGATCGGGTAGTCGGTCCAGCTCGGGTCGATGTTGGCCGCGGTGAGCAGTCGACCGCCCACGGCGACCCCAGGAAGCCCGACCCCGAGCGGAGCAGTGGCCGATATCCCGGTCTCCCTGGCGAGACGGCGGACGAGCCGCGAGATCGATGCTGCGACCCGTGCCGGGGTGGAGGGCTGTGGGGTCGGGACGCGCAGCCGCTCGGAGCGAAGTCGACCGGACTCGACGTCGACGACGGCGGCCTTGATGCCGCTTCCTCCGACATCGATGCCGATGGCGATGCGTCCGGTGGCCATCCCTGCTCCGACCTCCTGCGTCTCCGACGTCGCCATCGATCCGTCCCGGCGAGACCCGGCGTTCAGAAGTAGTTGACGGTGATCCCGCCATCGACGACCAGCTGGGCACCGTTCGTCCAGCGTGATTCGTCCGAGGCTAGGTACACCGCCATGTGGACGATCTCCTCCGGCTTGCCGAATCGACCGCTGGGATTGCGGGCCAGGCGGATCCGCTTGGCCTCCTCGTCCTTGACCAGCCAATCCATGAGCAGCGGTGTCTCCACCGGACCCGGGCAGATGGCGTTGGTTCGGATTCCCTTCGGACCGAACTGGACGGCGAGGCTCCTGGTCAGGCTCAGGACCGCGCCCTTGGACGCGGTGTACGCATCCTGGGGCACCGAACAACCGAGGATCGCTACGAAACTGGCGATGTTGATGATGCTGCCTCCACCCGCCGCCTCCATGGCCGGGATGGCGTACTTGCAGCCAAGGTAGACGCCACGGACGTTGACGGCCATGACCTTGTCCCACGTGTCGACGTCGGTGTCGATGACCGAATGGTCGGCCTCCGGCATGACGCCTGCGTTGTTGTACAGGCAGTCGAGGCGTCCGTAGGTCGCCAGGGCGTGGTCCACCATGGCCCTTGCGTCGGCCTCTTTCGAGACGTCGGCGCGTACGAAAGTCGCCTGGCCACCGGCGGCCCGGATCCCCTCCACAGTCTCGCTACCGGCCGCCTGGCTGTACTCCGCGACCACGACCCGGGCGCCCTCACGGGCGAACATCCCGGCTGCGACACGGCCCATGCCGCCACCGGCGCCGGTGATGATGGCTACCTTGTCCGCGAGTCGCATCGGGATCCCTCGTCCATGCAGGTTCGTGCCGGCCCCTA
>CAYNGM010000424.1:0-2170 GCA_964396565.1 uncultured Anaerolineaceae bacterium
CAGGGCGATCAGACCGTAGATGACCGTGCTGTTCAAGGTATGGCCCGACGGGAAGCTGAAGCCCGGAGCGGGCACGAGTGCCGCATCCGGAGGGCGCATGCGTCCGACATGGACCTTCACGATGTGGGTCCAGATCGACGCGCCGACGATCGCGACGCCATAGATGATCGCCTCACGAACGCGTCGCGCGAATATCAGCGCGATCACGATCGCGGCGCCGGCCAGGACGAGGAATGTGCCACCGGCCGCCGTCAGCAAC
Source organism: uncultured Anaerolineaceae bacterium (assembly GCA_964396565.1). Lineage (GTDB taxonomy): Bacteria > Chloroflexota > Limnocylindria > Limnocylindrales > CSP1-4 > SPCO01. The sequence goes on from CAYNGM010000424.1 coordinate 260, forward strand.
AGCCAGGCTTCGGGCGGCACCGGCAGGCCCTGGACCAATGCCGTGAATCCATCGTCGAAGGCGAAGGCCGCCCGCTCGCTGACCTGCCCTGCCAGAAGGAGGAAGGCGATGGCACAGGTGGTGCCGACCCACGTCCACGGGTCGCTCCACACCCTGCGTCTCGAGTCGCTCATTCGCGACAGCCTAGCGTGCCAGATGTGGGTCGATGTCCCTCGAGCGATCGAATGGGGCGCGCCGTGGATCGCGAGATACCCCAGATACGCCTCGTGAATACGTAGACATTACGACCTCTCCCGTATAATCTTCCATGGTATGGCACGTAACAAGACGACCCGCGTGAGGGTCGGTCTCGCAGCCGAGATGCTGGGCGTGTCGGTCGATACCTTGCGTCGCTGGGAGGCCGACGGCCGGATCCGGATGGAACGCTCCGGGGGCGGTCAACGGATGATCGAGGTCGAGGAGATCTCGCGGATCCTCGGAGTGCGTAGACGCGAGGCATCGGATCGACCGATCGTGGCCCAGTCGGCACGGAACCGGTTCCCGGGGATCGTGACCCGCATCGAACGAGACAGGGTCGCGGCGGTCGTCGAGATCATCGCGGGGCCGCATCGTCTGGTCAGCCTGATGACCGCCGAGGCCGTCGATGACATGGGTCTCGCCGTCGGTGACGAGGCGATCGGCATCGTCAAGGCGACCAATGTGATCGTCGAAGTCCCGATGTCCAGGGAGTCCCGTTCATGAAGGTACGACATATGCCGCTCCTGGCTGGCAGGACACCCGCGTCTGGGGCGTTCGGGTTCGTCTTGACGGCGCTCATCCTGGCCGCATGCTCGAGCGTCGGGGGCTCAACGGGCGAGCCGCCGACCGGTGCACCGACCATTGGGGGACCGTCGAGCCTGACCGTTCTCGCAGCCGCATCCCTCAAGGACGCGATGTCGGAGGCGGCCAGGGAATACAAGGCGAGGACCGGCGTGGAGGTCACGGTCTCGACCGATTCGTCGGCGGCCCTGGCGACGCAGATCAGCGAGGGAGCCCCGGCCGATGTCTTCCTGTCGGCCGACACGAAGAACCCGCAGGCGCTGGCGGACGCCGGACTCACCACCGGTGCTCCGACCGCCTTCGCGGGCAATACCTTGACCATCATCGTGCCAGACGACGATCCCGCCGGGATCTCGACACCCTTCGACATCGCAAACGAAGGCGTCAAGTACATCGCGGCCGGCGACGACGTACCGATCACGAAGTACGCGACACAGCTGATCGACAACCTGGCGAAGCAGCCGGGGGCACCCGCGGACTTCACTGCGAGGGTCGCCGCCAACACGGTGTCCAGGGAGGACAACGTCAAGGCGGTAGTCGCCAAGATCGAACTTGGTGAGGGCGATGCCGGCATCGTCTATGTGACGGATGCAGCAGCCTCTGACAAGGTCAGGACGATACCGGTCGACGATGCCGTCAACGTGCCCGCGACATACGCTGGCGTCGTCGTCAAGTCGTCACACGACCCGGTGGCGGCCCAGGCATTCCTCGACTGGATGCTGGGGCCTGACGGCCAGGGCGTCCTGAAGCCCTACGGATTCCTCGCTCCGCCGTGACCGACCGTCCATCGGTCATGGTCCCACGCCCGCGACGACCCGCTCGACCACCTCTGGGGGAGTGGTCGCTCCGGATCGTCGCGGGCGTCTTCACGCTGTTCCTGGCACTGCCGGTCGCGGTCCTGGTAGGTCGAGCCGTCGCTGGTCGTGCGCTGAGCGAAACACTTGCCACACCGGTGGTCATCGAGGCACTGGCCCTGAGCCTCGCGACGACCGCCCTGAGTCTCACGATCACTGCGGCGTTCGGACTACCGCTGGCCTACCTGCTCGCCCGCCGGAAGTTCCGTGGGTCGTGGTTTCTCGAGGCACTCGTGGA
>CAYNGM010000425.1:0-2160 GCA_964396565.1 uncultured Anaerolineaceae bacterium
TCTGACCGCTCGCGAGCTGTGCCTTGACTGACTCCGGCGTACCGAACGCCGGCGAGCCCGTACGCATGTCAACATTCGAGGTGAACGCCCCGTAGACCATCGGCGTGCCGGGGCACACGATCTGGGCGAGTGCGACGAGGAACAGCGCCTCGGCATTCTGCTGGGCGATCGCGCCGGCCAGCGAGACCGGGCTCATCGCCCCGGCGAGCGTGAACGGGGTTGCCACGACCGGCTGTCCGTAGGTCGCCATCGCGATCAGCCCGTCGCCCATCGGGCCATCGAGGCGGAGCGGCGAGTTGGTGTTGATGACGGTCATCGCCGATGGCTCGCGAGCGAGCGTGTCGCGGTCGACGCCGCGTATCAACTCCCAGACTGACAGTGCGTCCTCGACCGGAGTCGCGCCGAACCCGAGGCACTGCCACGACTTGTCGAGCTCTACGGCGAATGTCCGATACATCGCCAGGTGCCGGGTCTCGACAGGCAGGTCGGTCGGCTCGAGCGGACCACCGCCCTCCTGGTGGATCACATCGAGCGTGCCGACGAGCCGAACATAGTCGATGAAGTCGGCGAAGTTGCCGGGCCGCCGCCCACGATCCAGGTCCGAGACGAAGGCCGGTCCGCCGACCGCACCGAAGACGAGGTGGTCCGCACCGAACTCCAGCCGGCGGTCCGGGTTGCGAGCGTGCAGGGTGAACGTGCTCGGGGCCAGCGCGACGAGGGCCTCGGTGTGCTCAGGGTCGAGCCGGACGCGACGCTCCAACCGGTCCACGCGCGCCCCCGCCCGAGCGAACAGATCCAGCGGCGCATCGCCCAGGACCTCCATGCCGACTTCGCCGAGGATCCGCAGTGACGCCCGGTGGATCGCCTCGACGGCGTCCGCCGACAGGACCTCGACCGGGCGGAACGGGTTGCGGAGCCGTCGCCACGGGAGCTGCGCGATCCCGGCCGCCGCACGTCGGGCTCGACGCTGATGCCCCCGGGGGGCCGAACGAGCGAAGGTCGACGAGTCGGTCATCGTCGGAGAGTAGGCGACCCATCAGGCGATCCTTCTGAGCGTTCTCTCATGTGCATCTCAGGCCGCCGTGGCCATATGGGGCCAGCGCATGCGGTCCGTACGCGGCCACCTGTACGCGGCCGCGCCCGAGTCCATAGGCATGGGATACGAACGGAGGTACGCATGAAGTCCAAGCTCGTCGCGGCAGTCGTGCTCCGCACCGCCGGCGCCGGCGCCCTGCCGTGCGCGTTGGGCGTGATCGGGGCAAGCGCGGCCACGATCGCGTCGGACGTGACGGTCTCGAAGTAGTCGGGACCGGAAGGTAGTCTGGCGCCATGCACCTTCTCGTCGTCGAGGATGATCCGCGGCTCTCACGCCTGCTCAAGCGGCTGCTCGAGGATGAGCGTCATCTGGTCGAACTGGCCACCGATGGTCGATCCGCGCTGGAGATCGCGGAGGCCGCCCCCGGCATCGAGTGCGTCGTGCTCGACATCGGCCTGCCGGACCTCAGCGGCCTGGATGTCGTGCGCGGGCTCCGTGCCAGTGGCTCGGACGTGGCGGTCCTCATGCTGACCGCACGAGACACGGTCGGTGACCGGGTGGCTGGACTGGACGCAGGGGCCGACGACTATCTCGTGAAGCCGTTCTCGTTCGACGAGCTCTCGGCCAGGCTGCGCGCCCTTGCTCGTCGCGGGTCGAACGCCGGCGGCCGGCGGCGCACCAAGCCTGCCCTCTCGAGTGGGCTGATCGCCCTCGACGAAACCTCCCGCGAGGTGACGGTCGATGGTCGCCACATCGACCTCAGCCCACGTGAGTTCTCGCTGCTCGAGTGCCTGCTGCGTCATCCCGGCCAGACGCTGACACGTGATCAGCTCCTCGACGGGGCGTGGCCGCTTGGGGTGGCCGTCACGCCCAATGCCGTCGACGCCTATATCCACTATCTGCGTGACAAGCTCGGTGATGCCGGCCGACAGATCCGGACCGTCCGTGGGGTGGGGTACAGGCTCGCCGATGCCTGACGGCATCAGCACCACGACCACAGGGTCGGGACCGGAGGTCAGTGCTGCCGATAACCAGCTGGTCCGCCGGGTTCGGCGCAACCTGACGCTGTGGAGCACCGGGATAACGCTGGTGGTCCTCGTCGGACTCGGGTTCGTCCTGTTCCT
>CAYNGM010000426.1:0-2157 GCA_964396565.1 uncultured Anaerolineaceae bacterium
TCGCCGAAACATCATTGACGATCAGCCAGTCGAGGATGTCGAGCGCAGGATCGAGTCGCCCGCCCATGTCGAAGGTCAGGGCGACCGTGCGCTCGGATCGTGGCCCGTGGCGGACGACGGCTCCTGCGGTCGAGCCTGAGGCCGTGGGGCGGGGGGTCGATCCGCCCGTCGGCTCGGGTGTCGCGGCGCTTGTCGGGTCCGCTGTCGCCGGCGGCGACGGTAGCGGGGAGGTGACAGGGAGATCCGACCCGTCGATGACGACACCCGGGATGACCATGAGTGTCCAGCCGATCTGGATCCGGTCGGGACGGTAGTCAGCCGACTCCGGGTCGAGGGTCGGATACGCAGCACGATTCCAGTAGGCGATGCTCAGGGCCGTGGTGTCGTAGGTGCGCGCGATCGACGAGAGGGTTTCGCCGGCGACCACGACATGGACGCGGAAGCTCGGCAGTGGCGTCGGGGTCGGGCGGACGAAGGAGGGGAGGGGCGTCGGTCCGCCAGGGCCGGTCGGGCTCGGGAAGGCGATGTCGGTCGGGACCGGTGGTGTCGTCGCCGGCACGATACCTGACGAGGACGGCGGCCCGGGAACGCAGCCGATGACGAGCGCGATGATCGCTGGGGCGGCAAGCCGGGTCGCAAGGGTGCGTGATCCAGGTCCCATGGTGCCCATCGTGACGCCTGCACCACATCCGTGGTGACGCGTCGGGCGCCATCAGGCGTCGATGCCCGCCTCCGAGTCGACCGGCGTCGGGGCCTGTGGCAGGAACTCGGCGGCGAGCGCGAGCCCCTCGGCAGCGGTCGCGACCCGGTTCCGACCTCCACGCTTGGCCACGAAGCACGCGCGGTCGGCTGCGAGCAGGACCTCTTCGGACCGAAGTCCGTCGTCCGGGTACGTCGACACGCCGACCGACGCGCTGACCCTGCCCCCGAGGGAGTGCACGGCTGCCCGTGCCCGCTCGGCGACCCCGACGGTCCCGGTGGCGTCGGTGTACGGCAGAAGGAAAGCGAACTCGTCGCCGCCGTAGCGGAAGGTCAGGTCGCTGTCACGCCCAGCCCGGACCAGGGCGTTCGCGATCCTGCGCAGCAGCTCATCACCGGCCTGGTGACCCATTGTGTTGTTGACGTCCCGGAAGTCGTCGAGGTCCAGCATGATCAGGCCGAACGGTGTGCCGTCGCGGACGAAGCGCTCGAGGTAGTCCTGGAAGGTGCCGTGGTTGAGCAGCCCGGTCAGGTCGTCGGTCTGCGCCCGGATCTCGACCGCGCGGAACATCTCCGCGTTCTGGAGGGCGATCGACACCTGGGCCGCGAACAGCTTCACGAGGTCGAACTCCTCTGGCGCGAAGGTGTTTCCGACACCGAGGCGCTCGATGGTCAGGACCCCGATCGCCCCTGAACGCCCGCGCAGCGGGACGACGATGAGACTGCCATCCATCGCCGCATCGTCGGCCCGGAAGTGGTTGACCCGTTCGTCGTTGCGCTCGTCATCCACGTAGACGGGTTCGTTGTGCTCGACGACCCACGTCGCGATGCCGGTCTCGCCAGGCTCCCATGGCTCGAGGTAGTCGTCCGCGTGGATGCCCCGGGCCGTGAGCGGGGTGAGCAGGCCGGTTGTGGGGTCTACGACCTCGATCGCGATGTTGTCGCACGCGATCAGGCCGCCAAGGCGATCGGTGATGCCCTCCAGGACCGCCCGTCCATCGAGGGTCGTCAGGATCGACTCGGTGATGCTGATGAGCTCGCGCTGGCTCTGGAGCTGGCGCTCGAGCGCCGCGGACTGCTCGCGGAGACGCTCGGTCGTGTCGGCGTTGGCCATGGCCTGGGCTGCGAAACTGGCATAGATCACCAGTAGTCGAAGATCGTCGTCGCTGAACTGGTTGAGCCCGAGCTTGGACAGGACGACGACGCCGAGTACGGCATCCTCGAACAGCATCGGGGCGATGAGCATCGACTCGTCGAGGTCGTCCTCGGTCCCCGGGATCGTGTCGGCGCGTGGATCAGCCGCGGCGTCAGGCAGGTTCTGGGCGATCCTGTTGGCGGCCACCCAGCCCGTGATGCCCTGGCCAAGACCGACTCGAAGTTGCTCTGGTGTTTCGTCCGTGTACTCGCCGATCTGGCCCTGCAATGCGACCGGGATCAGGTCGTCTCCGACCAGGCGAT
>CAYNGM010000427.1:0-2148 GCA_964396565.1 uncultured Anaerolineaceae bacterium
GAGCTCCATGGGGGTGATCCGAAGTCGTTCCTGGACCAGGTCGTCGAAGCGGTCCGCGAGCGGCTTGTGTCGTCGGCGACCGACGACACAGACGTTGACACGCTGGCCGCGATCGCGCGCCGCCTCGTCGCCATCGACCCCGACCGTGCCGGGATCGGTGGACTGCGTCTTCAACTCGAACTCGCCCTGTTCGCCGGAGGATCACCCGGAGGATCCGCCCGACTACCGATGCCGGCACCCACGCCACGCACGTCCTCGTCAGAGCCGCGCCGGGCGTCGATCACTCCACCGCCATCGACTCCGATCCCGGCAACCGACGCGCCACCTCCATCGGCTCCGCTCTCGTCCTCGGACGCAGCAAGCCCTCCGGCATCACCTCCGGCCGCCAAGGCACCCTCGGTCACATCGCTCGACGCGGTCGTGGCCGCCTGGCCGGACGTCGTCTCGAGGCTCACCGGCAAGCCCGCGATCAAGCCGCTCATCCTTGCCTGCCGGCCGGTCGGGCTCGAGGGGAGCGTCGTCCTGCTGGGTTTCCCAGAGGAGCAGGCGTTCCTGCGCGATGTCGCGGAGCGCAAGCGCATGGACATCGAGGCCGGGCTGTCCGAGGTCATCGGAGCATCCCTTGCCATCCGGTGTGTCGTCGCCAACATCGAGGTGGCACCGCTGCCGGCGGCGACCGACGACGACTTCCTGATGTCCGAAGCGCGGCGGATCTTCGGCGAGGACCTTGTCGATGTCGGTGACGTCGGCTGAGGACACGTCCTCGACGCCGCTGCACCGATTTCAGTCAGACTGACGACACACAACGAGGAGGACGATGCGATGGGCATGGCCAACCTGCAGCGGATGGCCCAGCAGATGCAGCAGGAGATGCTGCGAGTCCAGAACGAGCTCGATGCGGCGACGGTCGAGGGATCGTCCGGTGGCGGTGTCGTCAGCGCGACCGTGACCGGCAAGCAGGAGCTCGTGTCGATCACCATCGACCCCTCGGCGGTCGATCCGCACGATGTCGAGATGCTCCAGGACCTGGTGGTCGCGGCCGTCAACGACGCCCTCCGCGGCTCGCGTGAGCTGGCCGAGCAGAAGATGGCTGCCGTGACCGGCGGCCTGCGCATACCGGGGATGTGACCGGCGCGTGTCCACGCCACTGATCGAGCCCGTCGCCCGCCTGATCGAGTCGTTCGCGCGTCTGCCCGGCATCGGGCCCAAGACCGCCCAGCGCCTGACCTACCACCTGCTTCGCGCCCCAGACGCCGAAGCACGAACGCTCGCAGCGGCGCTCGTCGCCGTTCGTGATCAGGTCCGGTTCTGCGATCAGTGCTTCAACATCGCCGACCAGCCGGACTGCGCGATCTGCCGTGATCCCGGTCGCGACACGCGCCGCCTGTGTGTCGTGGAGGAGCCGCTGGACGTCCTGGCCCTCGAGCGTACCGGCGAGTTCAAGGGCCTCTACCACGTGCTCCATGGTGCGATCTCGCCGATCGACGGCATCGGGCCGGAACGGCTGCGGATCAGGGAGTTGCTGGCCCGCGCCGACGATGCTGCCCACGCTCGTGAACCGTTCGAGGAGGTCATCCTGGCCACCAATCCCACCCTCGAGGGTGAGGCGACCGCGATGTACCTGGCCGAGCGGCTCGAGCCGGTGGTCGGCGCGGTCACCCGCATCGCCCGCGGGCTGCCGGTCGGCGGCGACCTCGAGTACGCGGACGAGGTGACCCTCATTCGCGCGCTGCAGGGTCGGCGCGCGGTATGAGCAACCTGCTCGCAGAGATCGGTCTGCGGCTGCTCAAGGCCGCTGTCGCCCTGGTCATCGGCCTCGTCCTGTATCTCGTGCTTGTCGGCCCGTTCGACCAGCCCGGCTCGATCGAACTGGCGCTGCTTTGCTGGCTCAGCGGAGCTGCGTTCATCCTGCTCGTCGAGACGAGCCCGATCTGACCGTCCGGAGGGGTCGGCAAATTACGGTCCCGTCCCGACTGATCGGACGGCTCCTGGTCCGCCTCTGGACCGTCGCCGACGCCCCGGAGCAGTTCAGCATCGTGCATCGACATTGACAGCACGCCCCGACCTCGCCGACATCCAGGCGATCTACCAGACCCGCACCGAGCGCGCCGTGTGCGTGCGGGAGACCGAGGACACCCCCGGCGACCA
>CAYNGM010000428.1:0-694 GCA_964396565.1 uncultured Anaerolineaceae bacterium
GGCCCACGACACAGTCAGGGACGGCAGGACGAACTCAGCATCGTTGAAGGCGGTGTATCCGAGAGATGCCCTGCCCATGTCAAGCGCCCTGCCGGGTTGCCCGCTCCAGAGTGCCACTTCCGCCCAGCACCAAAGGAGTGCGCCACGGCCGTCGAATGACGCCGTCACCATCGGCTCGATCTCGGCGAATGCCGCCTCGGCATCGTCGAACGCCCCAAGGTAGCCGAGAGCAAGACCTCGGTTGTAGGCGAGGCGTTGGCGTGACAGCAACCCGAGTGGTTCCTCGCGCATCTCATCGATGTGGGTGAGCGCGCCGCGCAGTTCCGCCGCGAAGATCAGGGCCTGCGCCGCCTCAGCCCGGAGCTCGGTCGCTCGGGTATGGAAGCCCAGTCGCTCGATCGCCGTGCCCGCCGAGACCGCGACCGTCCAGGCAGGTCGAGCTCCACGGAGCGCGAGAGTCATGTAGTAGAGGTCCATCGCGCGCCCGGCAGCTGGCCCCCCATCGCCGGCCTCGATGGCCGCCCACATCGCCGACTCGAGCTCATCCAGTCGGTCCGACCGTCCGGCGTACAGCCGCAACGCGGCGAGCGTGCCGGCAAGGCGATACGACCTCGCCGCGGGATCCGAGGCGGCGGCCGCTCGTTCCGCGACGACCAGCGCATCATCAAGTCGCCCGCGGTTCACCAGTACGACG
>CAYNGM010000428.1:704-1332 GCA_964396565.1 uncultured Anaerolineaceae bacterium
CTCCGCGATGGCCAGCTCGACTGCACCCTCACTCCCCGGCGAGGGTCGCAGGTCCCGGGTGCCCTCGATCACTGCCCACGCTTCGTCGCTTCGACCCTCGTGGTCGAGTGAGGCCGCAAGCGCCGCTGCCCCGAGCGCGCGCAGATCGTCGTCGCCGCTGATCGGTATGGCCGCTCGTTCGACCGCCGCATCCGGGTCGCCGACTGCCAGGAGTGCGCGAGCCGCCTGCACCCGCCACACCGATCCGTCGTCCTCCGCGGTCTTCTCGGCAACGGTCAGCAGGACCGCGCGGATGCGGGGATCGGTGACCGTCGCCAGCGACGCCGTGGCCAGCGTGAACGCCTCGCTCCGACGCCCGGCGGCCAGGAGGTGCCGCGCCCGTTCAGCTGGACCCGGGACGAGCTCGGCCAGACGTCGAGGGAGGTGGCGACGGCGCGCTCCGGCGATACCACCCACGATCGCCTCTGCGATCAGCGCATGACGCACGGCGATCCCATCACTCGCCGTGACCACGAGGCCAAGGGAGCGGAGGCGTGCGGCCGATAGGCCGATCGCGTCCTCGGGCAACGGCCGGTCTGCGAGAGCCAGCAGCTCCAGGGCACGTCGATCCGCCACCGACAGCGTATCC
>CAYNGM010000428.1:1342-2140 GCA_964396565.1 uncultured Anaerolineaceae bacterium
ACGTCGAGGACGAGCCGCTACCGCCTGAGAGCTCGGCCAGCAACAGGGGGTTGCCGCCGGCACGCTCCACGAGTCGCCCCACCCAGGCAGCCGACGCCCCCGGATGCCGTCTGTTGAGGATCGTCGTGGCGGCCTCCGGGCGGAGGCCGCTGAGCCGGATGGTCGCGATCCCACGGGAGCGGAGTGGCGTCAGGGTCGCGTCCGCCTCGGGATCACCGTAGCGTACGGCGACCACGATCGCGATCCGGCCGACCAGAAGTCCGACTACCTGCCGGGTCGCCGGGTCGGTCCACTGCAGGTCGTCGACGAACAGGAGGTCGGGTCCGACGACCGACTCGACTCGGGCCGCCACGAGGTCGGGGTCACCGGCGAGTGCCTGCCCAGTGGCCCTGCGCAATGCGAGGTACGGCAACCAGGCGAGCGTCGCAAAGCCGCCTCCCTCGAGGATGGGCCGTCCGCTCTCGATCGCGGCGGCACGGACCAGCGAGGTCTTGCCGATACCGGCCTCGCCAGTGACGATCACCGCTCGGTCGGAACCGAGGAGTTCGACGAGGCTGGCCAGTTCGGCATCTCGGCCGACGAGCGGATCCGCCATGGACGCGGCCGTCCCGGTCCTCGAGCCCCCCGGCATGGTCATCGCTCGAGGGCGTCAGGTGCGGTCTCGGAAGGACCCGTTGATCTCGGCGAATGCGACGCCGCCATCGAGCGCGGTGAAGGTGCCCTCGGTGGCGATGGCGGAGGCCGCACGCAGGAAGCCGGTCCATGCCGTCCGGGCGAGGGCGCCACCCACGCTGATCC
>CAYNGM010000429.1:0-2134 GCA_964396565.1 uncultured Anaerolineaceae bacterium
ACCGCCCCGAAGCCGTACTGGAAGGAACTACCACCAAGGCCGTCACCGTGGCTGACCTCGATGACCGGCACGCCGGCGCGATCGAGGGCGCCGGCGATCGCCGCGACCTGTTCGGGTGTGTAGCGGTGGCGCAGCGCGTGGGAACCGTCGCGCAGGGTCGAGTCGGTCAGCCGGTAGGAGCGGGTCGGCGACGTCGTGGTCATGCCGCCCGGGTCCTCACTGACAGGTCCACTGGCGCTCACGCCGGCACCGCGTCCGTGGCGGCACCCAGGCGTCGCACCGCCAGGGTCTCCCCGACCCTGACAGCCGAGGCGGTCATGATGTCGAGATTGCCGGCATAGGCCGGCAGGTAGTCGCCGCGACCGGTGACCTCGAGCAGGACCGTCACCCGCCGCGCGACCTCGCCTGACGGCGTCCCGAATGGACCATCATCGAAGACGATCCCCTTGACCGTGTAGCCGGGCACGTAGGCGGCCACCTCGGCGGCCATCGCCCGTACGGAGGCTTCGATCGCGGCTTCGTCGGCGTCGGCCGGGACGGCGCAGTAGACGGTGTTGCGCATCAGGATCGGTGGATCCGCCGGGTTGAGGATGATGATCGCCTTGCCCGCCGCGGCCCCACCGATCTCGACCAGCCCGTGCGCGGTCGTCTCGGTGAATTCGTCGATGTTGGCCCGGGTGCCGGGTCCGGCCGAACGCGAGGCGACCGTCGAGATTATCTCGGCGTAGGGCACGCTCGTCGCACGGGCGACGGCGGCGACCATCGGGATCGTGGCCTGGCCGCCGCAGGTGATCATGTTGAGATTCGGGACGTCCAGGTGTGCCTCGAGGTTGACCGGTGGGACGACCGTCAGGCCCACTGCCGCGGGAGTGAGATCGATGGCGATGATGCCGGCGTCCTCGTAGGTCGGGGCAGCCTGCGCATGCACCCTCGCGCTGGTCGCCTCGTAGACCATCCGCACGCCCAGCCGCTCGGCGTTGGCAAGCAGCCACGGCGAGCCCTCGGCAGACGTCTCCATGCCCCACTTGCGGGCGTGACGCAGTCCGTCGGATGCCGGATCGATGCCGATCATCGCGACCGGTTCGAGGACCGCCGACCGCTGCAGCTTGATGGCCAGGTCGGTCCCGATGTTCCCCGAGCCGACGATCGCGACGGGTACCCGAGCGCTCATGAGAACCGCACCGACACATCGCCGAGGCGATCGAACCGCGCCCGGAAGACCGACGGACCGGTCACCGCGACGCTCGCGTGCAGCGCTCCGGGCATGATCGGCTGACCGGGCTCAAGGGTCTCGCCCAGTGATCCGAGCTGGTTGGCTGCCCAGGCGACCGCCGCGAGCGGGTGTCCAAGACAGGCGGCTCCGGCGCCAGTCCCGACGACCTCGCCATCACGCTCCAGGACCACCCCGACGAGGCGCAGGTCGATATCGCGCAGCGGAACCCAGTCGGCGGCGACCACGACGCGCGCACAGGACGCGAGATCCGCGATCGTGTCGGCCAGGGTGATCTTCCAGTCGGCGATGCGCGAATCGATGACCTCCACCGCCGGAGCGACGGCATCGACGGCAACGACGACGTCCTCGAAGGTGATCCCCGGGCCCTTGAGCGGCCGGTTCAGGCGGACGCAGATCTCGGCTTCGACACGTGGGGCGATGAGCGCAGCGCGCTCGACCGCGGCGCCATCAGGGAGCAACTGTCCTGAGAGGATCGGCGCGTAGTCGGGCTGATCGACCCCGAGCTGGGCCTGCATCGCGGCCGATGTCAGCCCGAGCTTCCAGCCGACGATGCTCTCGCCGGCACCGACACGCCTGGCGACGATCCGCTGCTGGATGCCGTACGCCGCGGTCACGTCGACCGTCCCGAAGGACGTCGCCAACGGCGGGATCGGGTGTCGCTGGAGCTCCGCCTCGTAGAGGGCCTCGGCGGCGGCGGCGAGGTCGATGGTCGTCGTCGTCATCGGGCACCGTCACGGGCGATCGCGATCACCTTGAGCTCGATGTCTATCGGCGTCGGCAAGCTGCGGATCTCGAGCGTGGTTCGGGTCGGTCGTGTAGCCGGGTCGGGGAACGCCTCCGCCCACAGCCGGTTGTAGGTCGCGAAGTCGTCGGTCATGTGGGTCAGGAACGTCGTGACGT
>CAYNGM010000430.1:0-2115 GCA_964396565.1 uncultured Anaerolineaceae bacterium
GACGTTCACGATCACCCAGCCGCCGCCCAACATCACCGGCTCACTCCATCTCGGGCATGCCCAGCGGACCGCGGTCGAGGACCTGATGATCCGGCACGCCCGGATGCGCGCTCACGCGGCGCTGTTCCTGCCCGGCCTGGATCATGCCAGCATCGCTGCCCAGTTCGTGCTCGATGGGATCCTGGCCAGGGAAGGGGAGAGCCGCGCGACGCTGGGACGTGAGCGCTACCTCGAGCGGATGCAGGTCTTCGTAAGCGACACGCGCGAGGTGATGCTCTCCCAGCAACGACGGGTCGGGGCATCCGCCGACTGGGACCGCCTGCGTTTCACCATGGACGATGTGTCCGCCCATGCCGTGCGGACGGCGTTCGAGCGGCTCTATCGAGACGGTCTCGCTTACCGTACCGAGGCGCTGGTCAACTGGTGTCCGGGTTGTCGGACCAGCGTCAGCGATCTCGAGGTGGTTCCCACGCCAGAGACCGGCACGCTGTGGTCGGTTCGCTACCACCTCATCGACGAGGCGACCGGTGAGCCCGATCCGGACGCGACCATCACGGTCGCCACGACCAGGCCCGAGACGATCCTTGGTGACACGGCGGTCGCTGTCCATCCCGATGACGACCGCCATCGCGGTGTCGTGGGACGCCTGGTGCGCATCCCGTTCGTCGATCGGGACGTGCCGATCATCGCCGACGATGTGGTCGAACGGGAGTTCGGGACGGGTGCCGTGAAGATCACTCCGGCGCATGACCCGGACGACCATGCCACCGGCCTGCGCCATGGTCTCCCGGCGCCCACGATCCTGGCCGACGACGCGACAGTGACCGGGACCGGCACGCCATATGACGGCCTCGACCGCTACGAGGCCAGACGCCTGATCGTGGCCGACCTCGCCGCACGTGGCGACCTCGCCCGGGAGCAGCCCCACGAGATGGTCATCGGTCGCTGCCAGCGCAGCAACGACGTAGTGGAGCCACGGCTCAAGACCCAATGGTTCATCCGGACCGGACCGCTTGCCGAGCGGGCCCTGGACGAGACTCGTTCAGGCAGGGTCAGGATCCTCCCTGAGCGGTTCGACAAGACGTGGGAGCACTGGCTGACCACGATCCGTGACTGGAACGTGTCCCGGCAGCTGTGGTGGGGCCATCGCATCCCGGCCTGGTATTGCCCTGACGGCCACGTCACCGTGACCGCTGACCCGCGCGGCCCTGATGCCTGCACGGAGTGCGGGCGCCCAGCTGAGGCGCTCACCCAGGACTCCGACATCTTCGACACCTGGTTCAGCTCAGGGCTGTGGCCGTTCAGCACGCTCGGCTGGCCCGACGACACGCCCGACCTCGCTCGCTTCTATCCGACCTCGGTCATGGAGACCGGTTACGACATCATCTTCTTCTGGGTCGCGCGGATGATGATGCTGGGTCTCCAGCTGACCGGTAAGGCGCCCTTCCACACGATCTACCTGTCGGGTCTGATCCGCGACCCGGAGGGACAGAAGATGTCGAAGACGAAGGGCAACGTCGTCGACCCGCTCGGTGTCATCGACGAGACCGGGGCAGATGCGCTGCGCTTCGCGCTGATCCATGGCGCGACTCCCGGCCAGGACCAGCGGTTCGGGCCGGCCAAGCTCGAGAACGCCCGCAACTTCGCCAACAAGCTGTGGAACGCGACGCGCTTCGTGGCCGGCTCACGCCCGGATACGATCGCAGCAGATGCCACCCGCCAGACCGTGACTGAGCAGCACCTGGGCGCGGGCGATCGATGGCTCAGGTCGCGTGCTGCGGCGACGGTCGAGGCCGTCGATCACGCGCTTGCCGAGTACGCCTTCGCGGAGGTCACCCGTCTCCTCTACGACGCGATCTGGAACGAGTTCTGCGACTGGGGACTCGAACTCGCCAAGGTTCGGCTGGCCGACCCCGAGCTCAGCGTGGCCGAGCGGGAGGCGACCTGGTGGACGCTCGTCGAGGTCCTCGACACGTACCTGCGGCTGCTCCATCCGGTGATGCCCTTCGTGACCGAGGCGCTGTGGGCCGCCATCCCCCACCGACCGGGCGATCCGGAACTGCTGATCGTCGCCCGCTGGCCGACCCACGGTGAGCGCGACGTGGATGCCGAGAA
>CAYNGM010000431.1:0-2110 GCA_964396565.1 uncultured Anaerolineaceae bacterium
AGTCGATCGCGCGGGTTGGGTCAAGGCCAACACCGTCGCCTTCGCGTCGCTCATCGGCAAGCTCGAGGCTGATCTGCTCGACCAGGTCATCCCCGTCGGGGGAGGCCTCACCAGGGCGACCATGGCCCTTGCCAACCGCTGGGTGACCACCCGCCAGCTCGGCTACCTGCTGGGGTTCATGGGTGGACGGGTCCTCGGCCAGTACGACCTCGCGTTGCTATCGGCCGAGGCGACTCCCGGCCGGCTGCTGTTCGTCGAGGAGAACATAAGGGTCACCGCGACGGCGCTCGGGGTGCCGATCGGGCCGTTCCGTACCTGGATCGCCCTGCACGAGACCACCCACGCCTACGAGTTCGAGGCGCACCCGTGGCTGCGACCCTATCTCGCCTCGCGTCTGGAGCGCCAGATGACGCTGTTCGGGAGCGATGTTCGCGGGATGGGTCGCGAGGCGCTGCGTGGTCTGGGCCGGGTACTGCGTGGCGACGCGGATGGGAGTCACTGGCTGGAGCGGATGATGGGCGACGAGCAGCGCCGGTTGTTCCGCGAGACGCAGGCCGTGATGAGCCTGCTCGAGGGGTTCAGCGACTACATCATGGACGAGGTCGGGCGCGATCTCGTGCCCGATGTCGAACGGATCAGCGCCCGCTTCCACGAGCGCAGGGCTCGACGAACGCCGTTCGAACGAAGCATGCTGCGCCTTACCGGCATGGACCTGAAGCTCGAGCAGTACAAGAAGGGTGAGGTCTTCGTGCGCGCCATCGCCGACCAGCGAGGGCGGGCCGGTCTGGCGCGTCTGTGGGTCGGCCCGGAGACGCTGCCACTCGATGGCGAGATAGAGGCGCCCGAGCGCTGGATCGCCCGGGTCCTCGACGGGGCCGGCGCCTGATGCGCACGAGCGCGGGACCCGGCACTGGCCCGTATGGCACGCCGACTGCGATCGCCCTCAGCCCCATCCTGTCCGCCCGCTATCGGGCACGCGATCTCGAGCGGATCCGCGCGGCGGCGCCCGGTGCCCGTCTCGTGACGGTGTCGGTGGAAGGGCTGGCCGACGGTCCGGTCGAGGACGTCGAGGTCATGCTTCGCGGCTGGCTCAGTTCGGACGCCTTCGACCGACTGCTCGTGCGTGCCCCGCGGCTGTCGTGGGTCCACTCAGCGACATCGGGCGTGGAACGGGCGCTCACTCCAGCGGCACGTGAGCGCGAACTGGTGGTGACCAACGCCCGGGGCGTGTTCAGCCGGCCGATCGCCGAGTACGTGCTGATGATGATCCTGTCGGTCACCCGCCGACTTCCGCAGCTCCTCGAACTGCAGCGTGAGCGGACCTGGCAGCCCCTCGAGGGCGCGGAACTGCGCGACGTGACGGTCGGGATCGTCGGCCTTGGGTCCATCGGGCGGGCCGTCGGTGCGCTGGCTTCCGCATTCGGCTGTCGCGTCGTCGCCGTCAGGCGGCGGCCCGACCAGGCGCTCGATGTGGTGACGGACGGCGAGGACCTCTCCTTCGGCGAGCTGAGGCTCGAGCAGGTAGGTGGCCCGGAGACTCTGCCCGAGCTGCTTGGTGAGTCCGATTTCATCGTGCTGGCAGCGCCGCTGACCCCCGAAACGGAGGACATGATCAACGACGCGACACTGGCGATGGTCAAGCCCGGGGCCTGGCTGATAAACGTCGCGCGTGGTCGTCTGGTCGATGAGCGTGCCCTGCTCCGGGCGCTGCGCGACGGGCCCCTCGGCGGGGCCGTGCTCGATACGTTCCGCGATGAACCGCTGCCGCCGATGTCCTCGTTCTACGACCTGCCCAACGTCATCGTCACGCCGCACACGGCGTGGTCGAGCGGTCGTGTCCTTGACCGAAGTGTCGAGCTCTTCTGCGACAACCTGCGCCGATTCGCCAAGGGAGAGCCGCTGCTC
Source organism: uncultured Anaerolineaceae bacterium (assembly GCA_964396565.1). Lineage (GTDB taxonomy): Bacteria > Chloroflexota > Limnocylindria > Limnocylindrales > CSP1-4 > SPCO01. The sequence goes on from CAYNGM010000431.1 coordinate 1,906, forward strand.
AACGTCGTCGATCCCGACGCGGGCTACTGATCCGACGGGGTCGCCGGGTTCGGGACCAGCGCAGTCCCCGTCACGACATGAGCCCAAGGGGGCGACCGCCTGACGACCTCGCGTCCGCCCGGCTAGGATTCGCCGGCCATGCAGATCGCCATCGTCGGGCTTGCCGGGAGTGGCAAGACGACCGTCTTCAACACGCTCACCAGGG
>CAYNGM010000432.1:0-2109 GCA_964396565.1 uncultured Anaerolineaceae bacterium
GGTCGAGCCGCGGTAGTAGCCGCCATCCGGGTCGTACAGGACGAGCTCCATGAACCGTGCGAACGGCATCGGTCCGTTGCGTCGGATCTCGTCGCGGATCCGCTCGGCCAGGTCGGCCTCCTCGCCGACATCATCGAGGCCGATCGGTGGATCGCGGCGGAGGGCGAAGGTCGGCTCCATCGTCAGGGTCGCGATCGGCCGTATCGGCTGCCGCCCAGGCCACCAGCACGCCGCGCGTCATCGACTGAGGCGGGATCGAGCCGCGTGGTGAGGGCGAGACGCAGACCGGGTCCGACCAGCGTATGCGCGCCCAGGACGACCGGTATCGGCGCCTCGGCCGCAGACCTGGTCAGGGCACGCAGCCACGGATCTGCGATGCGCGCATGGAGCAGCAGGTCGGAGGCGTAGCGGTCCTCGGGGGTGGGCCACGATGCCTCCTCGGGCCCGTGCCGATGGGCCATGAGGACTCGGCTGTCGACGATGGCTGCGTCACCGAGTCGGCTCAGGATCGTGCCGAGCGCCTCCGGTCCGTCGCGTTCGAGCAGTGCGCCCAGCACCGAGGCCGGTGCGCGCTGACCCTTGACGCCTGTGCGCAGACCGCGTTCCTCGACAAGGGCACGTGTCCGAGCGGCACCGTGACGGGCCAGCCAGCGCAGCGAGTCGAGCGAGATCCGCCCCGCGACGACGAGCTCGCCCCTGGGATCCGCAACGAGTCGGCGGACCGCGCGCAGACGCTCACGGACGGGGGCCGCCAGGTCGTTGGGAAGCGGGTCGGTCCACGATCCGCCGAGCAGGAGCAGGTCGAGCGGGCCATCGATGTCCACACCGGTACGCCAGTGGGAGGCAAGGTCCGCGACGGGCACGCCGGCAGACTCCGCCAGCCAGCGCGGCAGCGCATTGTCGGTCGCGAGGTCAGGCACGGCGGCCCGCCCGCCCGATCCCAGGAGCACGGATCGCGCACACGCGATGGCGACGATATCGGCCGAGTAGCGGTTGTTGGCGAGGGCGGCCGGTGACGTGGATGCGGCCGTCGCGACAAGACGTCGTCGGTCCGCCCCGGATAGCAGGGGCACGGCCCCGGAGCCCAGGACGACCAGCCCACCGTCATCGAGGCCTGCAGCCAGCACCCGCAACCTGGCCCCGAACGATCCGTGCTCGCCTGGCGGGTCGCTTGCGACATGGACATGACTTGCGCCCGCGCGCGCGAAGGCCCGGCGATGGCGCTCGGCGAGATCGGCGCGCGCCTCTGCGAGGATCCGTTCCAGTGGGCCGGCGTCGGGGCCGGTCGGTGGATGGAGGATCGCGACCGTGACGTCAGTCATGACTCCGTCACGTCGCTGAGCCGACGCGGCTCAAGACGCGTCTCGGCGACACGGCCGGCCGCCGCGTCCACCCGCTCCACTCGATACGCGGCGGCGCCGTCGAGCTCGCTGACGACCTCGACAAGGTCGGGGCCGTCGTGCACCAGCGCGACACCGTCGTCGGCGGCGAGGCCAGGTGGCAGGACCCCGTCGGCGATGAGGCGGTGATAGGTCGGTCGGCGCTCGGCCTCCCCGTCGTAATGCGGGCTGTGGCTGCCGGCGATGAGACCGAGCCCGCCATGCACGGCACCGAGGGCCGGTCCCCATGAATCGGTCGTCCCCGACTCGAACCAGCAGATGGACCCCGCGGAGATCCCGGCGAGGACGACACCCGCATCGTGGGCGCGTCGCAGGGCGGTATCCACGCCGTGGGTCCGCCATACGGCAAGCAGGCTCGCGGTGTTCCCGCCACCGACATAGATCGCGTCCTGGTCCAGCAGGAACGCCTCGATGTCGACGACCGAGCGGTCGAAAAGCCCCAGGTGGGTCGCGTTCGCGACGCGATCGAACGCGGCAAGGAACTTGCCGATGTAGCTCGGGGCATCGCCACTCGCCGTGCCGACGAAGCAGACGCTCGGCCGCTCCCGTCCGCGGCGCGCACGAGCCAGGTCCAGGACCAGCCGGTCGATCGGGGTCAGGATGCGAAGGTCGGCGGTGCTGCCGAAGCCGCCGCCACCCATGGCGACGATCCATCGTGGATGCATGGCCCTGAGTGTAAGGTGGCCGTGATGACCGGCCAGCCCACTCG
>CAYNGM010000433.1:0-2102 GCA_964396565.1 uncultured Anaerolineaceae bacterium
CCGCGAGGACCCGCTGGTCCTTGCCGGTCGGATAGATGCCATAGATGTTGGAGCCCGGGACGTCCGCGGCGGTCAGGACCCGGACCAGACCGGGATGTGCCGCATGGAGCGGCTCAAGGTCACCGATCGCGAACCGGGCGCTCGCGTACGGCGACCGGATCGCCCGCAGGGAGAGCGCCCCGGCGGGGATCGTGTCGGCCCCGAAGCGGGCACTGCCGGTGACCTGGGACTCGCCATCCACCCGGGCGATGCGGGCCCCGACCAGGCGGCTGGGCGAGTCCGCGCCGTCTCGTCCCGGCGGGTCCGTGCGCGCGTCATCCCCGACGCTCGCGACCGCCTCGTCATCCCCGACGCTCGCGACCGCCTCGATGATCCGGCGATAACCCGTGCATCGACAGAGGACGCCGCCGAGGGCGTCCATGGTCGCCGGCTCGCTCGGCGTGGCGTCGTGCGCCAGCAGGGCATCGGCGGCCATGAGCATGCCGGGCGTACAGATCCCGCATTGCGCAGCACCCATCCGGACGAACGCCGCCTGGATCGCCGTGAGTGTGCCGTCGCCGGGCGCCAGCCCCTCGACCGTGGCGACATCCCGACCAACCACCTGCCCGAGAGGTACGAGGCAGGCACAGACCGGGTCGCCGTCGAGGCGAACCGTGCATGCGCCGCAGTCACCGGCATCGCAGCCGACCTTGGTGCCGGTCATCCCGAGGTCCTCGCGCAGTACCTCGGACAGGCGCCGCATCGGGTCGGCGACAACCTCCACGGGCCGCCCATCGACCCGAAAGGCGATCGCCATCAGGAAACCTTCGTCACGAGGGACCTCGGTCATGCGCGGATCCCGGTCATGCGAGGACCTCGGTCACGGCGCGGCGCACCAGCACCAGGGCAGCCGCGCGACGGTAGGCCGCACTCGCCCGGACGTCGTCGATCGGCCGGAGCGGCGCAAGATCATCCGCCGTGATCGACCCGGCGATGTCCGCGGCCGTCACAGCCGATACGGTCGGAACCGCGGTCATCACCGCCCCAGGACGCGCACCATGCAGACGTGCCTCAGCCGCCGGTAGCCGGACGGCCACTTCCGAACAGGCACCCACGGCGATCCGTGCCGTCGCGACCCTCCCATCGCGACCCGGCTCTACCACGACCGCGACCATGGCCATCGAGATCACCAGATACGCACGCGCACCGAGCTTGAAGAAGACCGATCGCGCCCCGGCCGCGGGCACGGGGACGAGCAGTGCCGTCACCAGCTCGTCCACGCGGCGCAGGGTCCGCCGATTGCCTGTCACGAAGGCACCGACGGGGATCTCGCGTGTGCCAGCCATCGAAGAGAGCTCCACGCGTGCATCGAGGGCAAGCAGGTTCGGAACCCCGTCGGCTGCGGGTGAGGCATTGCAGACGTTGCCGCACAGCGTCCCGCGGTTCTGGATCTGGACGCCACCGACCGCCCGCGCGGCGGTCTTGAGTCCTTCGAACGAACCGGGCAGATCGGTACGCAGGAGATCAGTCCAGGTCGCACCGGCGGGGATTCGGATATCCGGCCCGTCTCGTCGGATGGCGCGCAGCCCGTCGATCGCGCTTATGTCGAGGACGTCATCATCGATCGGACGACCGATCCGCGTCGGGTAGACGTCCGTGGCTCCTGCAAGCACCGTCCACTTGCGACCGTCGGGCCCATCCGCTCGCTCCGCCAGGGCGGCGAGCGCCTCGTCGAGCCGGCCCGGCCGGAGGTAGAGCCCCATTCCCCCGTCAGGCGCGCACGAGCGGGAGGACGTCGCGGGCGAGGCGCTCGAGCGAGTCGCGGTCCCAGTCGAGCGGGTTCAGGATCACGTGCTCCACGCCACCAAGTGCCTCGATCTTGCCCCGGATCCGCGCGGCCAGCGCCTCGGCCTCACCCAGCAGGTAGAACTCCTGCCAGTAGTCGAGATCCATCCCCGAGAAGGTCCGGAATCGGTCCGTCGCCGACGCGGGCGCCTCACCTGGCGCCAGCACGTGGACGAAATTCGAGTAGACCTTGGTCATCTCGCCCGGGTCACGTCCGAACCCGACCATCTCGTCGGCGATGATCGCCCAGTCCGCGGCGACCATCTCGGCCGTCGCCG
>CAYNGM010000434.1:0-2100 GCA_964396565.1 uncultured Anaerolineaceae bacterium
TGCGGAGGGTGCGGCGGTCACGTCGGTCGATGCGTCCGGCGTCGGGCTGGGCTCGAGGCTGGGCGAGGGTGACGGCGTCTCGGTCGGGTTCGGGGTCGGGTCGGGCGTCGGGGTCGGGCTGGGACTAGGGTCGACCGGATCGTCGTCGCCGATGGACACGATCGTCTGCGCAGGATCGGCCACCGCCCCCACGGCATCGACCGTCCGGGGTGCCGTGACGAGCAGGGCGACCGCGCCGGTCCCGTCGCGCAGCTCGATGGTCTGGCCGTCCTTGCCCACCGACGCGATCATGTCGTCGGTCTCCAGACGGAGCTCGTGCTGGCGTGGCGAATCGCGGGTATCGAGGCGATAGCTGAACTCGATGCCCTCGGGGGTGGGGGCGAGGATGAGGCCATCGATCTCGCCGAAGACGACCTCGCCCGTGATCGCGTCGAGGACGCCCCTGGTCGCCGCCGGGTCGATGAGTGAGACCCGGTGGCCATCGGCCTCGAGCCTGGCGACGACGCCGTCAGCCGGGCTCGTGTCGATGCGCACGACCCGGTCGTTGGCCTTGACCCGATGGGTGAAGCCATCGGTGTCGTCGGCCACGAGGGTCGTATCGATCGGCTGCCATTCGCCCGCCTCGTCCTGGTAGGACTGGCGCTCGCCGGTGATCGTGGCGGTGAACGTGCCGTCCGCATTGGCCGTGACCGAGGTGTACTCGTCGCGCAGGCTGTGCACGTCGGTCGCCTCGTCCGGCTTGACGTCGGCCGGCGGCTCGACCCGCTCGCGCCCGAGATCGGGCGTCGCGCCGCCACCGGAGGTCCCGACCGTGATGTCGGCCGGGGTGACCTTGCGGACCGGCGCGAACTCGTTTGCTTCGCCCGCCTGCTTCGGGAGATCGTCGGCGGTGATGGCCACGACGTCGTCGCGGGCGGCCACGGGCGTGGCGTGCGGGGCGAGGGTCGCCAGCAGGACGACGACCGCGGCGAGGACGATGCGGCGGCCTGGGTGGTGCCGGCGTGACATGCGAGCCCCTCCCCGACGAGCGCCCCAGGGTGCAGGGGGGCGGCGCGGCGCCGTCGGTGTGCGGGACGCTACGACGCGATACCCGCAGGAATCAAGTGGGTTATCCACGAACTTCGGCCGACAACTCGACAGTACCTCCGTTCAGGGTGCGGCCTCATGGGCATGCACGCGATCGAGCGTTTCCACGCATCGGTACCGCCCGCGACTGAGGTCGGTCATGCGCTACCGCCGGCGGGACCTTCGGCGGATTGCCTGGCGCAGCGGCCGTGCTATCCTCGCCGGCCAGTCATGGTCCGTCACGGGCGGATCGTGGTGCGATCCGTCACGTCCTCAGGAGTCTCACCCGGATGGCCGCCGTCGAACCCGGAGCACCCGCCCGCCCCGTGGGCATCGCCCGGCCGCGGCGAGCCCCGCGGCAAAAGACGGAGTTGCCCTACCTGAACCGCGAGCTGTCGTGGCTCGAGTTCAACGCGAGGGTCCTGCACGAGGCGCGTGACGAACGCAACGAACTGCTGGAACGGGCCAAGTTCCTGGCCATCTTTGCGGGCAACCTCGACGAATTCTTCCAGGTCCGGATCGCCGGTCTGCGCCGCCAGGTCGAAGCCGGGGGCATCGCTCGGGCAGCCGACGGCCGAACCCCTGTCGAACAGCTCGCAGCGGCACGCGAACGTATCCTGGAGCTGATCGCCGACCAGTCCGTCATCTTCCGTGACCTGCGCCGCGAGCTGGCTGCCGAGGGCGTCGAGATCGTCGACTACGCGGCCATCCCGGAGCATCACGAGGCCTTGCGTCAGCGCTTCCACGACGGGATCTTCCCGGTCCTCACCCCACTTGCCGTCGATCCCGGGCACCCGTTCCCGTATATCTCGACACTCAGCCTGTCGATCGCGGTCGGACTGCTCGACCCCGAGACCGGCGAACGGGTCTTCGCCCGGGTCAAGGTCCCGCAGATCCTCCCGCGGCTGCTCGATGTAGGTCCATCGCGGTTCGTCCGGTTGGTCCAGGTCATCGAGGCAACCCTGGCAGAACTGTTCACCGGCATGGAGGTGGTCGAGGCCCACCTGTTCCGGGTGACCCGCAACGCCGACTTCG
>CAYNGM010000435.1:0-2092 GCA_964396565.1 uncultured Anaerolineaceae bacterium
CACCCGGTGGGGCCAGTCCTGCGGGGCCCCATCGAGCCATCTGGTCGTCGGTCACCGATCGCGCGCCGGGCTACGCCTTGAGGGCGGCGAGGATCGCGTCCACGTGGGACTTCTCCGGGACCACGATCAGCGTCGTGACCATGCCGAACATCCCGTCCGGACCCTCGGCATGGGGAAGGATGTGGCAGTGGAATGCCCATACCCCAAGCCGGTCCGCCTTGATGTTCACGTCCCAGCGCTCACCCGGGTTGACCCCGAAGGTGTCACAGCCATAGGCCGCAGCACCCAGCGGATAGCCGTCACGGGCGACGACCTTCATCTCGAACCCGTGGAGATGCCACGGGTGCATCATGATCCCCTCGTTCATGAACCGGATGCGGACCGTCTCGCCCTGTGCGGCGAGGACCGGGACGGTGGCCGGAAAGCCGTGTCCGTTGATGGTGAACCCACCCAGCGTGTCATTCGAGATCCAGACGTATTCGCGATCGAATCGATCATCCGCTGTGGGCTTCTTGGGATCCACGATGAATGCGCCGAGCAGACCCCGGCCGACCTGGTCGGTGGCGTTGTGGTGCGAGTGGTACATCATCGAACCCGGGCGGCTGGCGACGAAGTCGTAGCTGTACTCCTCGCCCGGCGTGATCGGCTGCTGGGTCAGGAATGGGACGCCGTCCTGGAAGACGTCGGTGAACTCCACTCCGTGGAAGTGGATGCCCGTGGTCTCCTTCAGGTTGTTGGTGAAGATGGCCCGGACCCTGTCACCCTCGTTCACTCGGATGGTGGGGCCCGGCCACTGGCTGTTGAAGCCGAGCGCGGCCACCGGCGGCATCAGCTCGTCGATGCGGTGTTCGTGTTCGTCCACGGTCAGGCGGAAGACCTTGATGTCGCCCTCGACGGTCGGCTCGAGCGGCGTGAACGCGTCGGTCAGTACGAGGTTCGGCACCTGCACGAAAGCCGGCTTCTGGTCGAGTTCTGGATAGGCGTCGGCGACACCCAGGATCTCACCGAGCTTGGCGGCCACGGCCTCGGGATAGATGGAGGGCAGCGCCTTGGGCAGGCTCCCGAGGTAGCGGCGGACCTTGTCCCGGGCAGCCACGTCGTGGGCGGTCCAGCCGGGCGGGATGGCGACTGCCGGAGCGGAAGCCGACGGTGCGACCGAACCGCTCGGAGCAGCCGATCCACCCGCGGTCGGCGCGGCGCTCGGAACCGCAGAAGCGGTCGGTGCTACCGGCGGTTGGGACGGTATCCCTGACGGGCCGGTGGTCCAGTTCGCGGTGGTGGCTGGCGCACAGGCCGCGACACCGGCCGCGATGACACCACCGCCGGCCAGAGCCGCGCCGCGGAGGAACGTTCGACGCGAGAGCGCCGCCTCGTCCAGAGGGTTGGGGGACGGCTTGTCGGTGGGGGCGGGAGGCAGGTCGTCCTGCTGCTTCGTATCCATGTGCGGAACCCTAGCGGGCCGCGACCCTTCGCGTGAGGTGTCGTGTGGCCCGAAACGACCGGGCTCGATGGCCGGTCGGCGCACCGCTCGGAGATGATCAGTTCGCGCGGGCCCATCCGCCGTTCGCGATCAGGGTCAGGATGACGTCCACGTCGGCGGTGCCCATCACCCCCTGGTACTTCGCCCGGACGATCCCGTCGCCGTCCACGACGAAGAGCCACGGGATCGACCCCGGACCCCATGGCGAGGTGCCGAGTCCCCAGGCCGTGGCCGGCTCGTTGAGGGTCGGTCGACCACGCGGGTCAGGCAGGACCGGCTCGGAGGTGATGACTTCGTACTCGAACGGCTCGAGATGGATGAACGGCGTCGTCGTCCAGCGATCGAGGAAGTTGCGAGCCATGGTCACGGCCTTGCCGCAGATCGGTGTGATACGGAAGGACACCGAGTCGATGACGAGCACGAATGGCTTGCCGGCCGCCAGGGCATCGACCGTGGAGGTGCTCGACAGCCTTGGGTCGGGCAGCGGGTCGGTGGTGACCCAGGTCAGGTCGCCAGCGAAGTCGGCGGCGACCGGGGTCCGTGCCGTCGGGGCCGGTGCACCGAGCGCGGCGGTCCCACCTGGATCGCGGGCACGCACGTCGAACTCGCCCT
>CAYNGM010000436.1:0-2084 GCA_964396565.1 uncultured Anaerolineaceae bacterium
ACCGCGGTGAGGTGCCTGGTCGTCGCGACCGGATGAGCGCCACCCATGAGTTAGCGACCCGAGGCCGCGTCCGACTCACTCCGGACGGCATCCTGGCCGGCTCGTCGAGCCGCGAGGAGTCGAGCGCGCTGCTGCGCGTGCACGGCTACCTCAACTAGACCACCCCCGAGCGCGAGGCAGAGGGGCCTACCTCCCCGGAGGACTGATGCCCAAGCGCATCCGCATGATCAGCGACCCGCGCGTGATGTTCGGGCCGCTGTTCAACACCGATGGTGAGGCTGGCGGTGGCACGGCCACCGACAAGCCTGACACCCCGACCCCGAAGGACGTCGCCGAGAAGGGCGACGGCAAGGGCAGGCCGGACGAAGACCTACACAGCAAGGTCGAGGCTCAGCAGAAGGTCAACCGTGACCTTGAAGGGAAGCTGAACACGCTCAAGGACGGGCTCAAGGCAGCGCTCGGCATCGAGGACAAGAAGGCCGACCCGGCCGACCTGGTCGCCCGGTTGCAAGAGCAGCTCGACCGGCTCACGCACGACAACCTGGTGAGCGACGTGGCCCGCCGCCACAAGATCACCGACGACGACGACCTCGCTCTGCTGGCGACCGCAAGGGACGCCGACGCGATGGACAAACTCGCCGCCCGCCTGGCCCCGAAGGCCGATGACGGCGACAAGAGTAGGCCGGGCAAGCCGGGAACCCCGAAGCCTGACCCCTCACAGGGCAAGGGCGCAGGGAGCGGGGCCGTGCGCCCCACGAGCGTCGCGCAGGTCATGGAAGACCGGCGCGCGGCGCGCGAGAAGACCAAGACCAACTCCTGAAAGGGAACCCACCATGCCCGGTCTCACGACCACCACCTACGGCACGGGTGACTACTCCTGGATGCTCAACACGGACGGCCTCAACGAGACCGTAACCGGCGTCCTGGACGTGTCCACCTTCACCGCCGGAACGCACTACCCGAGCGGGTACTTCCCGTGCGGCCTCCCCGTCCGCGTCGACGACCGCGACGTCATCCGCCCGTGGGCCGACGTGGCCGGCGCGAAGCTCGGCTTCCTCGTCGGCGATGTCAAGACCGACGGCGTCGAGGACGCGAACTGCGCGGTCCTTGTCCGCGGCAACGTCAAGACGGCCAAGGTGCAAGCGATCCTTGCCACCTTCGCTGTCCCGTCCACTGCGCCTCAGGTGCAGTTCAACTACTGGAGCTGATGACATGCCTCTCTGGACTGACCTCATCGACGCCGTCGAGGCGACTGGCATCGCTCGGGACGAGCAGTACCTCATCGAGCAGCAGAAGGGCGGCACCCTCGCCCGCTACCTGCCCAACGTGTTCGTCGACTCGACGTACGTCGAGTTCTTCCCCGGCGTGTCCGGCCTGGTCGACGTGGCTCGCTACCGCGCCTTCAACGCCCCGCCCGAGGTGGGCAAGGGCGCTTCGGTGTCGCGGAAGACGATCACCCTCCCGCCGATCTCCCGCACGGAGCCGATCGACGAGATGACGCAGAGCCAACTCGCGCGTCTCTCTGACGACCGGGTCCGCAAGAGCATCGAAGCGGCCATCCGTCGCAACGTGCAGGCGATCTCCATGCGGCAGGAACTCACCCGCGGCATCCTCATCGAGCAGGGCAAGGTCGTCGTCGACACGGACAACTTCTGGATCAACGACGACTTCGGCCGGAACGCTGCCCTGACCGTGACCGCGGCGTCGCTGTGGTCGACGGCTGGCGTGGACCGGTTGACGGCGCTCAACTCGTGGGTCACCACGTACGCGTCGTACAACAACGGCGCGACTCCCGGCAAGATCGTCATGGGCGCGTCGGCGTGGGCGGCGTTCTCGTCCGGGTCGCAGTTCTCCACCGTCCTGGCCGGCGGGGCCACCCGTCCCGGCTCGAAGGCCGAGATCACGGCATACGTCGAGGCTCAGGGCCTGCCGCCCATCGAGGTCTACGACCGCTCGGTGTCGGTGGAGGGCGTGACCACGAAGGTTCTCTCGTCCAACAAGATCTACCTGCTGCCCGAGCCGGTGGACCCGATGGACGAGAACGGCTCCCTGCTCGGCGCGACCTACTGGGGTCGTACCGTGTC
>CAYNGM010000437.1:0-2083 GCA_964396565.1 uncultured Anaerolineaceae bacterium
CTCCGCCCGATGTCGAACGAGCTGCACGGGCAGCGACCGCCGCGACGCCCGGCGGGGCCGTCGAGCTCGTCGCGCCCATGCCCGGGCAGGTCCGCATGATCGTCGCTGGACCGGGCACATCCGTCGAGGCCGGCGATGCCGTCGTCGTGATCGAGGCGATGAAGATGGAGCACGCGGTCGCGAGCCCGACGGCCGGTCGCGTAGCAGAGGTCCGCGTAGAATCTGGTGAGCAGATCACCCGTGGTGCGGTGCTGGCGATCGTCGAGCCCTGAGCGGTTCGAACGCGGTAGGCTTCGCGCATGACCCACGAAGCCCAGACCCACGTTTCGCTCCCTGGCACCCGAGAAGAGCTCCTCGCCCTCCATCGCGAAACACGTGCTCGACGGAATGCCGCAGCACCCGGCAGCCCGGAGCAGGCCGCCGCGATCGACCTGATCGGCCGGATCGAGGTCGAGATCGCCCGCATCGAGCGGGCGATGGACCCGCCGCGAGTCTGACCAGGACGCCTCGGGAGGCGACGTGGTCCCCGGGTCGATGACCGACGGACGCTCCGACCGGACCGTGCCGCCGGACCGGCGGGTCCGCATCTACGAGGTCGGGCCACGCGACGGCCTCCAGAACGAGCCCCGACCGGTAGCACTGGCCGACAAGGTCCGCGTCATCGAGGCGCGGGCAAGCGCCGGACTGCGCGAGATCGAAGCAACGTCAATCGTCGCGCCGCGGGCGATCCCGCAACTCGCCGACGCCGACGAGTTGATGCAGGTCCTTCCGCGCAGGGCGGGGGTCCGCTACCCGGTTCTCGTCCCCAACGTCCGCGGCCTCGAGCGCGCGGAAGCCGCCGGCGTCGATGCGATCGCCGTGTTCACCGCGGCGAGTGATGCGTTCACTGCGACCAATATCGGGATGACTATCGAGGCATCGATCGAGGCATTCGGGCCGGTCCTGTCGAGCGCACGGGAGCGTGGCTGGTGGACCCGTGGCTACGTGTCGACCGCGTTCGGGTGCCCGTACAGCGGACGGGTCGATCCCGAGCGTGTCGTCGATGTCGGGCGGCGACTGCTCGATCTGGGGGTCGATGAGGTCTGTTTCGGGGACACGATCGGGGTAGGCGTCCCGGACCAGGTCGCCGAACTGGTGTCGCTCGCCGAGGCGGGCGGCATCCCGATCGAGCGACAGGCATACCACTTCCACGACACACGCGGGACCGCCCTGGCCAACGTCGCCATGGCTCTCGCGGCGGGGATCCGGACGTTCGACAGCGCGACCGGGGGAACCGGCGGGTGCCCGTACGCCCCGGGCGCCGCCGGCAATCTCGCGACCGAGGACCTTGTCTACTTCCTGGATGCATCCGGCTGGGAGCACGGCGTCGCCCTCGACGGCGTGCTGGCTGCCGCCCGACTCATCGCGGGGGTCCTTGGTCGGCCGCTGGCCAGCAAGGTCGGCCAGGCAGGTGGCTGGAACGCCGCGACGGGCAAGGCGGTCGGGCGAGCGACGGGCGATCCATAGGCCCCGGCGAGCAGGACCTGGCCCCAGGGCCGGCGGCGGTCTCTGTCCCGGATTCGGACCTGCGCGGTCTGCGTTATCCTCGCGCCACCGATGGACGGTGTCGTGCTCGTGCTGAACCAGAATTATGAGCCGCTCAACGTCTGCAACCTGCCCAGGGCCTTCCGACTCGTATTCGGAGACAAGGCCGAGGTGATCGAGTACGACCACCAGATGGTGCGGACGCCGCGGACCGAGTACCGCGCGCCATCAGTCATCCGCCTCCAGTACCTGATCCGTCGGCCACGCCCGCGGGTCAAGCTGTCCCGGCGCGAGGTCTTCGCCCGGGATCGTCACACCTGCCAGTACTGCGGCCGGCAGACCCACGACCTCACCCTCGACCACGTGGTCCCGCGTCATCGTGGTGGCGGTCACACGTGGGAGAACCTGGTGACCGCGTGCAAGGCATGCAACCACCGCAAGGGCGGCAAGACCCTCGAGGAGGCACGGCTGCGTCTGGGCCACGAGCCACACGAGCCGCGGAGCGACATCTACTCGCTGTTCACGCCGTACCTCGCCGACGAGCGCAACGACGCGTGGC
>CAYNGM010000438.1:0-2078 GCA_964396565.1 uncultured Anaerolineaceae bacterium
ATCGGGATGGGCGAGCACCAGGGGACCCACCTGGATGCCCCGATCCATTTCATCGATGGCGCGATGACGATGGAGGCGATCCCGACCGAACACCTCGTGGTCGAGGCCATCGTCATCGACGTGACCGCTGCGGCCGAGGGTGATGCCGACTATCGGCTGACAGTTGCCGACCTCGACGCGTGGGTCGCCGCCAACGGCCCGTTCCCGTCTGGCGCCTTCGCGCTGATGAACAGCGGCTGGGGCCGCCTGTGGTCCGATCCGGCCGCCTACGTCAATATCGGCGCCGAGGGGCGGCCCCATCACCCGGCCTGCACGCCGGAAGCGGCAACCTGGCTTGTCGGGCACGGCGCCATCGGGCTCGGCGTGGACACGCTCAGCGTGGACAACACCGCGCCGTCCGACATCCGCTCGCCCGCCCACAAGGTCCTCCACGGGGCCGGGCGCTATGTGCTCGAGAACGTCGCCAACCTGGACCGGTTGCCCGCCCGCGGGATCCTGCTGGTGATCGGCGCGCTCCCGATCGTGGATGGCACCGCCGGTCCAGCGCGCGTCCTCGCCTTCAACGCCGACTGACCGCGCGATGAACCTTCCCGAGCGCGGCCATCTGGTGATCCGCGGCGCCCGGGTCCTTCCCATGGACCCGGAGATCGGCGATCTGGCATCAGGTGACATCGAGATCCGCGACGGACGGATCGTCGCCGTCGGTCCCGACCTGGCGACGCACGCCGCCGAGGTGATCGACGGCGCCGATCGGATCGCCATCCCTGGCTTCGTCGACACCCATTGGCACGTCTGGACCACGCTGATGCGCGGGATGATCGGGGATGGTCGCGAGACCGGCTACTTCAAGCGCAAGGAGCTGCTGGGTCCCCACTTCACCCCGGCGGACACCCACACCGGTGTTCAGCTCGGGATCGCGGAGGGCCTCCGCGCCGGGATCACCACGGTCCACGACTGGGCCCACAACGTCCTGTCGCGCGAGGATGCCGAGGCGAATCTCGAAGCGCTTCGCTCGCTTGGCGTGCGGGCGCGCTGGTCGTATGGCGCTCCATCGACGACACCGGGTCTCAGCCTCTCCCAGATGTCGACGATCATGGCCTCGGTCGGCACGTCGGTGGACGAGGTCATGGACATCGATCTCGCCGCCGAACTGCGCGACGCCTGGGTGGCCGGTCCAGGTGGTGATGTCTCGGGGTCAGCCGATGCCGACCTTCTGAGCGTTGGCGTCGCCGTACGCGGCCCGTCCCGATCCACGCCGGAGGTGTTCAAGGCGGAGTTCGCGCGCGCGCGCGAGCTTGGCCTGCCGATCTCGATGCATTGCGCGGGCACGGCCGTCGAGATCGCGAAGATCGACCAGGTCGCTGTCCTTGCCGAGGCGGGACTCCTGGGCGACGACCTGTTGCTGGCCCATGGCAACCATCTTCCGTCGACGGCCATCGCCCTCATCGCCCGTCACGGCATCCCGGTCAGTGTCAGCCCGATGAGCGAGCTCCGGCTGGCGATGGGCTTCCCGATCATCCGCGAACTGTCCGACTCAGGTATCCGCGTGAGCTTTTCCCTGGACACCACGGCCATCGCCGGGTCGGCCGATCCGTTCGAGGCGATGCGCGTGGCCATCGGTACGGAGAACGTGCGGGCCGCCGACGCGCGCGCCCTACTGCCACAGCGGGCGTTGGAGATGGCGACCATCGAGGGGGCTCGCACCTTGGGCCTCGGGGCGGTCACTGGCTCGCTCACTCCCGGCAAGCGGGCGGACATCGTCCTCGTCGCGACCGACCGGCTCGGGATGACGCCGGTCGTGGACCCGCATGTCGCACTCGTCCACTCGGCGCGACCGTCAGATGTCGACACGGTCCTCGTCGACGGGCGTGTCGTCCTCGCGCGGGGGCGCCTGACCATCGCCGACGAGGCCACCATCATCGCCGATGCCGAGCGCGCATCGGGCGAGCTGTGCCGGCGCGCCGGCGTCCAGCGCGGGGGTTGATGGTGCCACTGCCGGTCAGGGTCGGAGTCATGATCGCAACGCGAACGACTGACGCCGGCGCACATGGCTGAGCTGGTCCCGAAGCTCTTCCCGC
>CAYNGM010000439.1:0-2026 GCA_964396565.1 uncultured Anaerolineaceae bacterium
CGACCACGATCGGTGAGCTGACGACGGCCGATCTCGCGGCGCCGCTGTACCTGGGTCCGGTCGTGCCCGAATTGGCCGTCGCCGGGCCGTGGGCCATGCCCGCGATCAGTGCCCGCCTGCGCGCCCCGGGAGGCTGCCCATGGGACCTGGAACAGACCCACGACTCGCTGCGCGGGCACCTGCTCGAGGAGGCGTACGAGGTCTACGACGCCCTGGAGGCCGGCGCTACAGCGGAGCTTGCTGGCGAGCTCGGCGATCTGCTCCTCCAGGTCATCCTGCACGCTCAGCTGGCCGCAGAAGAGGGCGTCTTCGACCTCGTCGACGTCTACTCCGCTCTCGGTTCCAAGATCGTCCGCCGCCACCCGCACGTGTTCGGCGAGGCGGAGGCACACACGGCCTCGGACGTGAACCGCCAGTGGGAGCGGATAAAGGCCGCGGAACGGGCTGCCGCTCGTGACGTCGAACAAGCCGCCGAACAAGCCGCCGAACAGGACTCCGGCCACGGCAGCCAGACAGCCGAAGCGCCCACCAGGGGTGCCCTCGACGGGATCGCCCGCTCCATGCCCGGTCTTGCCGCGAGCCAGGAGATGCAGGAGCGAGCCGCCCACCTCGGCTACGACTGGCCGAGCCTCGAGGGCGTCCTCGACAAGGTGATCGAGGAGGTCGCTGAGCTGCGCGAGGCCGCCGACACCGGTGACCGCGACCACTGGGCAGAGGAGTTCGGCGATCTCCTGTTCGTGCTGGTGAACGTCGCGCGCAAGCGCGATGTGAACGCGGAGGCTGCGATGCGCGCGGCCAACGCCAAGTTCCGGCGAAGATTCGGCAGCGTGGAGCGCCAGGTCGCGGCGCGGGGCGTCGCCCTGCGAGACCTCGAGTTCGCGGAGCTCGACGCACTCTGGGATATCGCCAAGGCGGAGGAGAGGATTACGACATGACCCTCGGAAATCGACCACCGACAGTCCGCTCCGACGGTCGTGGACCACGCCAACTTCGTCCGATCAGCTTCCAGCTCGGTGTCCAGAAGTGGGCGGAGGGCTCGTGCCTCGTGAAGTTCGGCGACACCCAGGTCCTGTGTGCGGCGACGATCACCGACCGGGTCCCGCCGCACCTGCGCGGCAAGGGCACGGGCTGGGTGACCGCCGAGTACTCGATGCTCCCGCGCGCGACTGCAGAGCGCAGCGACCGCGAGTCGGTCAAGGGCAAGATCGGTGGACGGACCCATGAGATCCAGCGGCTCATCGGTCGATCGCTGCGCGGCGTCGTCGACCTCGCGCGGATCGGAGAACGCACCATCGCCATCGACTGCGACGTCCTCCAGGCCGACGGCGGGACCCGGACCGCATCGATCACCGGAGGCTACGTCGCTCTCGCCGCGGCACTCATCACCTACGGCATGGAGCGCCACATCACAGGTCACGTGGCAGCAGTCTCGGTCGGCATCGTCAACGGGCTCCAGTACCTCGACCTCGACTACAGCGAGGATTCACGCGCCGAGGTCGATTTCAACGTGGTGGGAACCGACGCCGGCACCTACGTCGAGTTACAGGGGACCGCCGAGGGCAAGCCGTTCGACCGGGCGGCGACGACGGCGATGCTCGACCTGGCCGACGAGGGCCTCGCCGCACTGTTCGCAGCGCAGGCTTCCGTTCTCGCCACCGTCCGACGCTGAGCCCGCGTGGACCAGCCGACCCGGGCGACTCGACCGCGGCTGCTGGTCGCGACGCGCTCGAACCACAAGCTGCGCGAGCTGCGCGAGCTGCTGGGCCTGCCGCCCGGCGTGCTCGTGTCGCTCGACGATCTCGGGGTCGAGGGTGATCCGGTCGAGGACGGCGAGACGTTCCGGACGAATGCCGCGATAAAGGCACGCTTCGGGCTGCGCGCGACCGGTCTGCCCACGCTGGCCGATGACTCCGGGATAGAGGTTGATGCCCTCCACGGCGGTCCTGGGGTGCGGACGCGCCGGTATGCCGGGGAGGACGCCAGCGACGAGGACAACAACCGCAAGCTGCTCGCGGCCCTGGACGGA
>CAYNGM010000440.1:0-2018 GCA_964396565.1 uncultured Anaerolineaceae bacterium
CGCTCCACGATCATCGACCGCCCACGAAGCCTGGGATCCTCGACGGTCGTCGAGCGCAGGTGGTTGGCGATGATCGACGTCGTCTCGGCGAACCAGAACCGCGACAGCCCTGTGAGGACCCGCCCCTTGTCCGGGATCTCCGTGGGCAGGACGACATCGAAGGCACTGATGCGGTCCGATGCGAGCATCAGCAGCCGACCATCGGGAAGGTCGTAGAGATCGCGGACCTTGCCCGAGCGCAGGTATCGATCAGCCGCCAGCATGGCTTGCCTCCGTCGCAGGCACCAGACGGTCGAGCCTGGCGATGACCTCGTGGACGTGGCGCAGGAAGGTCGCCTCGTCGAAGCATGCATCGAGGTCGGTCAGGGTCAGGCGCTGGGCCACGGCCGGGTCGGTCGCCAGCAGGTCACGCAGGGGCGCCCGTTCGTCGGCGGCACGCAGGGCGGCGCGCTGGACGATCGCGTAGGCCTCCTCGCGACTCATCCCGGCGGTCTCGACGAGGGCGATCAGGACCCGGCTGCTGGCGTGCAGCCCAAGCCCCCGCTCGATGTTCTCGCGCATCCGCTCGGGGCGCACGATCAGGCCGTCGATCAGCCCGGTCGTCTTGACCAGCGCGTAATCGAGGACGATGGTCGCGTCCGGCAGGATCACCCGTTCTGCCGATGAATGGCTGATGTCGCGCTCGTGCCAGAGGGGCTGGTCCTCAAGGGCCGTGTGGGCGTAGCCACGCAGCAGCCGGGCCAGCCCGGCGATGCGCTCGGACAGGATCGGGTTGCGCTTGTGGGGCATCGCGCTGGAACCCTTCTGACCGGTCCGGAACGGCTCGCCAAGCTCGCCGATCTCGGTGTGCTGGAGGTTGCGAACCTCGGTCGCGATGCGCTCAAGTGTCCCGCCCATGATGGCGATGGCGGTCAGCAGCGCCGCGTGACGGTCACGCTGGACGATCTGGGTGCTGACCGGATCGACGTGCAGCCCAAGGTCGCCCAGCACCGCTGCCTCGATCTCCGGCCCGAGATGGCTGTACGTCCCGACCGGCCCGGAGATCTTGCCCGTACCGATCTCGTCCACGGCCGCGGCCAGCCTGGTCCGGCCGCGATCGACCTCGAACGCCCAGCCGGCGAACTTGAGACCCATCGTCGTGGGCTCGGCGTGGACCGAGTGGGTGCGTCCCATCATCGTCGTGTCGGCATGGGCACGGGCACGGGCGACCAGTGCGCTGACGAGTCGATCGGCATCGCCGAGCAGACGCGCACCGGCGGCGCGAAGCTGGAGGGCGAGGGCTGTGTCCACGACGTCGCTGCTGGTCAGCCCGAGATGCAGGTAGCGTCCCTCCGGCCCGACCGTCTCGGCCACCTGTGACACGAAGGCGATGACATCGTGATCGGTGGTCGCCTCGATCTCGGCGATCCGTTCGACGTCCACGCGCGCCCGGGTCTCGAGTGCCTCGAGCGCGGCAGCCGGGATCATGCCCGCGGCGGCTTGCGCGCGGGCCACCGCGAGCTCGACCCGGAGCATCGCCTCGAAACGGGCGGCGTCGGTCCAGATGGCGCCCATCTCGGGGAGCGTGTAGCGGCGGATCATCGAGCACTCCCGGCGAGTCCAGCCCCGGCGCCGACCGGCGCGCTCGCGATATCGTGCCGTCGCTGGCGGCCATCGAAGGCGATGAGGTCGGCCGCGCGATCGGCGGCTGCGGCGGTCTGCGCGAGGTCGGGGCCGCTCGCGACGACCGTCAGGACTCGACCGCCGGCGGTCACGGTCGTGCCGTCATCGGTGCGCCGCGTCCCGGCATGGAAGACGAGGGCGCCTGCGTTGGCGGCATCGTCCAGCCCCGTGATGACGTCTCCGCGACGCGGATCCCCCGGGTAGCCGGCGGCGGCGAGCACGACCCCGACCGTGGCATCCGTCGTCGTCGGCAGACGGTCCACGTCGGCCGGAAGATCGCCGCGGGCAGCGGCCAGCAGCCACGGGCCGAGTGGGCCGGCCAGGCGTGGCAGCAGGACCTGGGTCTCCGGGTCACC
>CAYNGM010000441.1:0-2010 GCA_964396565.1 uncultured Anaerolineaceae bacterium
GTCAGGCTCGCAGGTCACCCCCTCGTCATGCTTGCCGCGGGCGGCGCCGATGAGCAGGACGCGCGTCCGCCCGGCGATGGCCGGACGTTCCGCGACGGCGGTCTTGAGCGGCTCGGCGATGCCCAGTTCGTGGAACTCGGTCAACGCGAGCCTTGCGAACTCGACCTCGCGTGCGGCGGGATCGGTCGCTCGGTAGGCGCGGTCGGCACGCCGTACATGAGCCGCGGTCCGGCCACGGTCGGTGGTGTCGAGTCGCGTCAGAACCTGCCAGACCGCGGGCTCGGCAAGGGCCGGATCGACCCGGATGGCAAGGGCGGGTGCGGCGGCGGCAGGATGTGCGGTGGCGGGCGCGGCGGTTGATCCTGACATCACGGACCGTCCGCACCCAGCGGCTCATCGGCGTCGACTCCGCACTCGAAGCGCAGACCGTCCGGTTCGTCGGTGATCGGCGTCAGGTCGTCGGGACCAAGGACGATCGGCAGGGCTCCGACCGTGCGCGCATGGGCGGCCACTACGGCCGCACCGACGGCTGCCGCAGCCGCCAGTCCACTCGTCGGCTCACGCGCCGCGATCCGGCCGGCAAGGGCCGGCAGCCACCGGCCGAGGTGATCGCCGAGGAACGTTCGAGCTGCAGCCCGGCAAGTCTCGCGCTGTGCATGGTTGCCCTGGGCGGCGCTGACCGCCTCCTTGAGCGCGAGCAGGGCGAGGAACTCGAGCTCGCAGGCGACGTGGTCGGGACGTTCGCCACCGCGCCGCGGGCGGACCCCGAACGCCTCGTAGAAGCCGCGGATGTCACCGAGTTCCTGGGCCTGGCCGAAGACGTGGCGGCGACCGTACTCGGTCTCGTAGGGCGGGCAGCCGTGGGCCACCGTATGGCCGAAGATCGCTCGATGCTCGGTGGCACGCCGATCGCGACTCCGGATCCGCGCGAGGCCGATCCAGGTCGCCTCGTCCACGTTCGCCCCGACGCGCTCACTCGCCGTCCGCAGGATCCCCGTCTCCAGTCGATCGACGCCGCCTGGTCCAGCGGGGTCGCGGAAGGCCTCGGCCAGGACCCGGTAGGCATCGACCCGGGCGAGGGCGTCGTCGACCGCATAGCCCAGGTCGGCGCTCCGGGGGAACGCGAGCGTGACCATCAGATCGAGTTCGGCCGTGGCGCGGGCCGCTCGTGGATCGGCTCCTCCACGGTGAGTCGGACCGCCTCACGACCGGCCTCATCGAAGCCGATGACCGTGTCGTTCCACATCGACCAGGGCTTGCCGTCGATCTCGGTCTCGAAGACCAGCGGCCCCTCCTCGATCTCGTAGCGGAAGATGACCTTCTGACTCGCCCGGAACAACTGGAGGACGGCAAGCAGCTGCCGTGATGGCGCTCGATAGGCGGCGATCGCGTCATCCACGCCCGGACCGAACATCTGGCGCAGGTACGGCCGGGGTGCCCAGCGCGGCGGGATGTAGAAGCCGTTCGGCTCGGTCCCGAACTGCGGATACAGGGGGAGGGCCACCTTGGCATCGCGAACCAGGTACGTGACCGGGTTCTGCGGGTCGTCCGCCCAGGTCCCGTCGGGCGCGATCGGGACGAGCCCCTGGAGGCGGATCTTGCCGGGGCACGACGCCATGCAGCGCGTCTCCATGGCGACTCCGTCGCTCTGCGGATCCTTGCCCTCGAGGCGCGGGTAGCAGGCGACGCACTTCTCGCTGGTCCTTGTCGTCGGCCGATACATCGACTTCTTGTAGGGACACGCTTCGACGCACTTGCGATAGCCGCGACAACGGGACTGGTCGATCAGTACGACCCCGTCCTCGGGTCGCTTGTAGATGGCCTTGCGCGGACAGGCCGCGAGGCACGCCGGGTAGGTGCAGTGGTTGCACAGACGCTGGAGGTAGAAGAACCAGGCAGTGTGCTCGGGCAGGGCCGCGCCGTCACGCTCGAGGCCGAGGCGATCGGCTGCCGGCCTGCCGGCCGGAGTCACGTCCTCGAACACGTTGGGGGCGCTCCACTCGTCCTCGG
>CAYNGM010000442.1:0-2007 GCA_964396565.1 uncultured Anaerolineaceae bacterium
GTTCAGGTCGTTGAGTGGATGGGGTGGGCGTCGGCCATCGGTCACGCGATGCAGGTTAGCCGAGGTCACCTTCGCGAGGTGCTCACTGTGGGCGGGCATGAAGACTGCAGAGAGTCGAGCGCGAAAAGTGCCGAGGCCCTCGGGGTGACCCGAGGGTCTTTCGTTTGGGTCGACAACGAACCGGTCCCCTGGGCATGATCAGGCGGAATCGAGGTCGGCGCGCGAGTGGCGGGCCAGGTCGGTGCCCTTGGGGAAGTACTGCCGCAGCAGGCCGTTGGTGTTCTCGTTGGAGCCGCGCTGCCAGGGACTGTGCGGTCACAGAAGTAGACCTCGACACCGGTCTCGATGCGGAGCTGGGCATGCTGGGCGAGTTCCGAGCCCTGGTCCCAGGTGATGGACCGCCGGAGCTGTTCGGGCAGGGTGCCGATGGCGTCGGAGATCGCGTCACGCACCGCCTCGGCACCGTGACCGGCGGTGGCCGGACCGTTCTTGATCCGTACCCTGCTGCCGTGGACGTCCATAGGCGGTAGGTGGAGCAGCAGCGTGAACCGGGTCGTACGCTCGACGAGCGTCCCGATCGCTGAGCTGTGGAGGCCGAGGATGAGGTCGCCCTCCCAGTGGCCCGGCACGGCACGGTCGGCGACCTCGGCAGGCCGCTCGCTGATCAGGAGTTCCGGTGTGACGAACCCCTTCCCACGGCCACGGGTCCGGGCGCGGGGGACGCGCAGCGCGCGCCCGGAGCGCAGGCACGCCACGAGCTCGCGCTTGAGCGCGCCGCGACCTTGGACGTACAGCGCCTGATAGATCGCCTCGTGGGAGATCCGCATCGACGCATCATCGGGGAAGTCGATCCGCAGGCGGTGCGAGATCTGCTCTGGGCTCCACGCCATCGCCCAGCGTCGATCGGCCCGGCGTCCGTGGCGACGGCCGCTGAACCGTATGGTGGGGCCTGGCACGAGAACGCCGTCGGGCCGCTCGATCGTGCCAGCGAGCCGGTCCTGCACGTACTCGCGCAACCGAGCGTTCTCGGCCAGCTTGGCGACCTTGGGCCGGCGGGCCTGGCGCTCGGCCTTCCAGTGCGCGACCGAGGCGCGGTACTCCAACCTCCCACCGCGCGTGGCGACATTGCGTCTCAGCTCACGCGAGATCGTCGACGCCGACCGGCCCAGTCTGCGACCGATCTCGCGCATCCCGAGACCCTGAATCCTCAGCAGGGCGATGTCCTCCCGCTCCGCGAACGACAGATAGCGGCCTGACGGCTCAGCAAGGCTGAGCGGTGGCATGCCGCCACCCTGACGGAACCACCGGGACCCGACCGGCTGCGACAGACCCACGGCCAGCGCGGCGTCCTCGCTGGACATACCCGCGGCGATCAATCTCCAGAAGCCGCGCTCGACCTCACGCCGCGGTGGTGGACGCCCTGGCGAGCGCATCGTGGCCCTGCCGGTCGCCGACTTCAGCCATCCCTGTGGTCGTCCCATGTCCACCTCCGTGCTGAAGGTGTTGCGACGATCGATGGAATCCGCCCTTGCGAGCCGCGGTCCGAGTGATGGATGAGGCCCGGTCCTGGCCGCCGCCGCTCGACCCTGCGGGTACCCAGGTCCTGTTCCGCTTCGTCGCGGCCGCGTACGAGCGGCGCTCGCTCGGCATCGCCAGCCACTGGCCGTTCGAGCAGTGGGGCCGGTTCACCCCGAGCAAACGACCGCCGTGTCGCTGCTCGACCGGTTGCTCCACCACGCCACGGTCGTCGTGACCGACGGCGAGAGCTTCCGGATGCGCGCGGCGCTGGCCCGCGGGGGAGGACGCCTATCGGTCAGCTGACCAGCCGTCCCGGGGTGGGGACTTTTCATGGCCACCAGTGGGGACTTCTACGTGGCCATTGACAGTCCCTACCGACCAACCAACCCCGATCGGGAAGCGCATGCTGCCCAACGGCGAGAGGCTCACCTCCGTGAACCGTACTGGGTTTGATGGAGACTCCATCTCTTGGAGAATGGAGTCATGGGA
>CAYNGM010000443.1:0-2007 GCA_964396565.1 uncultured Anaerolineaceae bacterium
GTGCGTCTGCTCATCCGGCGTCGTGACGACCGGATCACGGTCCGAGTCGCTGGTACAGGGCTGCGTCCCTCGGAGCAGGCGCATGCACAGCAGGCTCATCGAGACCAGTTCGAGCCGCTCGGTGCGGATGGACGGAATGGCGAGCGCGTCGGTCATCCGCCCGCGTCGGCGTGGTGGGCCAGGTATTCGAGGACGTCGAGCTTGGTCACGACTCCGACCGGGCGCTCGCCCGCGACGGCAACGAGCGCCGAGGCCCCGCCGGACAGGAGCGCGAATGCCTCGTCGAGGGTTGCCGACGCCTCGACGAGGGGCAGCGGGGCGTCCATCACCTCACCGACCGTCCGTTCGACCACCGATGGATCACGGTAGGCGCGCTCAAGCAGCCCACGCTCGCTGATCGAGCCGACGAGACCGACGACATCATCGCCATCGGGCTCCTCGGACACCGGCAGCTGGCTGATCCCGTACGCCTGGAGCGTCTCGATCGCCGCACCGACACGCTCCGTGGTCCGGGCGACCACGACGGACGGCAACCCCGCGGCGTGATGACGATCGGCGAGGAGCGCGTCGATCCGGGTCGATTCCCCGGTCGTCGCCATCAGGCCGTTGGCGCGCATCCACTCGTCGTTGTAGATCTTGGACAGGTAGCTTCGACCGCTGTCGGGCAGGAGCACGACCACGACCGCCTCGCGTCCGTCCTTCGTGGCCATCAGGTCGCGGACGACCTCGCGGGCGGCGACCATCGCGGTCCCGCACGATCCACCCGACAGGATCCCCTCCTCCCGGGTCAGGCGCCGGGCCATCGCGAACGCATCGCGATCGCTGACCCGAACCCAACGATCGATGACCGAGGCGTCGTAGGTCCCGGGCAGGAAGTCCTCGCCGATCCCCTCGGTCAGGTACGGCCGGGCGGTGTCGCCGGACAGGATGCTGCCCTCCGGGTCGGCGCCGATGACCTGGATGGCCGGGTTCCGCGACTTGAGCACATGGGCGGTGCCGGAGATCGTCCCGCCGGTGCCGACGCTCGCGACGAAGTGGGTGATCCGACCATCTGTGCCATCCCAGAGCTCCGGGCCGGTGGTCCGCTCGTGGGCGGCCGGGTTCTCCATGTTCCAGTACTGGTCCGGCTTGAAGGCGCCGGGGATGTCCCTGGCGAGCCTCGCTGCGACGCTGTAGTAGCTCTCCGGCGACTCCGGGGCGACGTTGGTGGGGCAGAGCACGACCTCGGCGCCGTAAGCCCGAAGCAACGTCTGCTTCTCGACCGATTGCTTGTCGGCCATGACGAAGATGCAGCGATAGCCCTTGAGCGCGGCCGCGATGGCCAGGCCGTGGCCGGTGTTGCCGCTGGTCGGCTCGATGATCGTGCCGCCCGGCTTGAGGAGGCCCGCACGCTCCGCTGCCTCGATCATCGGCAGGCCGATGCGGTCCTTGACCGAACCGCCCGGATTGAGCATCTCGAGCTTGGCCAGCAGGAGTGGCTGGCGCTCGATCGGGCCCAGGTCACGCGTGACCCTGGTGATCCGGACCAGCGGCGTCTGCCCGACGAGGTCGAGGATGGACTCGGCGTACTGCATGGTGGTCGAGTATAGGTGTGCAGTCGCGGGTATCGATCCCGTGCGTGGGGGCGGCCGCGCCTCAGTCGTCCCGGTCGATCGGGCCGTGACGGAGCAGGAGGGTCGTCAATCCCCGCCAGCGTCGCGGCTGGTCGGGCGGATCGACCGTCCACGGCTGAAGCTCCTCGATGACCGGGCCCAGGATCGCACCGAGTCGATCGGTCATACGCCGCGCGGTCTCAAGCTCAGCGGCCGATCCGGGTTCGGGCAGTGCGGCGCCTGAAGGAAGCCCGGCGAGTTCACGCACCGATGTGGGCGGCAGGAGGCGTGAGGCCATCCGGCGACCGATGTACAGCTCCTCCGTGCCGGCCATCGCCAGCGGGACGATCGGTGGGTCGATCCGCAACGCGATGACGGCCCAGCCGGTTCGCAGCACGCCGAGTCGTCCTGGTGG
>CAYNGM010000444.1:0-1995 GCA_964396565.1 uncultured Anaerolineaceae bacterium
TCCCCGGCGCCGCCGTCGCCGCGGTCGTCGGCATCGTCTACATCGTGTGGGCGAGCCGGCGCTAGCCCGCGGTCAGGCTGAACTGAAACATCACCGCATCCGATAGGCGGCGCGGTACAAGTCAGCGACTTCCCCGGCGACGAGGACACGATCCCATATCGCCCAATGCGCCAATCGTCCAGCGAAGTCGTTGCCTGACCCGGACGCATTGAGACCGAACGTCGGGCTGGTCGAGGACGCGACGATGGTCGCATTCGAGTAGGTGCCCGGCACTGAGACGCCGTCGAGATAACACAGCGTCTCCGATCCGGCGTTCTTCGTGAACAGGCAGTGGATCCAGCCATCCGAATACGGAGAGGCGAACGTGCGATCGGTCGCGAAGATGTCTGAGACACCCGCCTTGCGCAGGGTCAGCTTATCCGTGTTCCCCGACCGCGGGAAGTAGATCGTCATGTCGTTCCCGCCATTGTGGAAGATGGTCGGGCTCGCCGATGCATCGCCCTGCGCGGTACGGTTGAAGAAACCGCCAACGGAGAACGTATCACCGGGGTGATATGCCGCGTTCGAAGTGACCGCCAGCTTCTCGTTGTCTCCCGTTGACGAACTGAACTCGACCGCCTGGCATCCGGGAAATGGGCCGCCGCGACCGTAGGCCGCTGCATTGCTGTTGGTCACCGCGATATTGCGGACGAGTTCGTACGACGACGACGTACCCTGCATCGGTAGATACATGACTGGCTTCGTGGCGAGGACGACATCCTCGTACCGCTCGAAGTGATGTTGACGCATGTCTTAGTTCTGGACGACGTGCAGGGTGACGAACACGTCGGACGTCGATGCGAGCGTCGGGCCGGTGCGGGTCACGAGCTGCCCGTACAGGCTGGTCCCGGTGAGCTTGGCCGTGATGCCCAGGGCCGATCGAACCGACGCGCCGTTGTCGGCTGCTGCATACCACGTCGAGAAGGGGATTATGGCGACCAGCGTCCCAAGATCGGCATCGTTCGGGTCGAATGCTGCGTTGTCCGCCACGGCGTTGAAATCGGTGTCGAACAACCACAGCTCAACGCTCGAAAGCGCTGCAGCCTTGTCGCCGATGATCGCCGTCTCGATGACGATCGACCCGCCTGACGCCCGCGCGGCGTTCGTGAAGTCCAGCTTCCCGCCGACCGCATCGTTCGCCGAATAGGCGCCAGCCGTGACGGTTGGCGTGGCCTGGAGTTTCGCGATCTTGACACTTGTCGGCATCAACGCAGCCGGAGCCGCTGCGGTACCGTCAACGACGGATTCGGCACTGTCCGAGCCAAGGTCGAGCATCACGACCGGGGTCTTGACCGCGGAGCGGTCGTTTGTCCGCATGACATCCCCGCCGCTACCCGTGTTCAGTGTCGTGTTGTCAGCCATCGCGCATTCCTCCTACAAGTTATTGCTGAACCAGGTCAGCGGGAACGTACCGTCGCCGCTGCTTGGCGCATCGGTGTCATGGTTCGCGCCATTCAGGACGCCCAACCAGACCGTCCCGCCGTCCACGGTGATGAGGTCCACCCAATCGGTATGCCCCGCAACCGTCGCCAGGGTCGGTGGGGTGCCGCTCGGCCAATGCACTGCGGCGGGCCAGGTCACGGTCCGACTACCGGTCCCGTCCTGCTGGAGCAGGATCGTGACGCGGTGGGCTTCGGCGGGCGTCGAGCCCGTCAGACTGATGGCGCACGCTTCGGTCAGCACCAGGTGATGTACCCGCCCTGCCGAGCAATCGACAAGCTGCGTCGCACCGGCCCCGCCGTCCTCGACGAGCGACGTGTCCTCCACCGACAGGCCGCCCGCCCCGATCTCCTGGAGGACCGCTTCCACATCGGTCGCGGTGAAGTACCCGCCCGAGTCAGCTACGCTGATGGCGCTAGCATCGTGGGCATCGCTCGTGTCGGTGATGTGGTCATCGAGGTCCGTCGCCAGCTCCGCGAGTGCGCCCTCGACATCGGTCGCGGTGAAGTGTCCGCC
>CAYNGM010000445.1:0-1993 GCA_964396565.1 uncultured Anaerolineaceae bacterium
CTGACGGCGCGCTCGACTGTGCGGCTCGCAGCGCGCTCGACTGCGTGGCTGGTGGCACTATCGACCGCGTGGCTGGCGGCACGATCGACCGCGTGGCTGGTGGCACTATCGACCACGTGGCTGGCGGCGCGCGCGCCCGGGAGTCGCTCCCCTTCCTCGTCCTGCCGGACTTGCTCTGTCTCCTCGCCGATCGCGGTCATGTCATCGACCGGGATCACGACCTGGAGGTCAAGCGCCTTTCGGGCACCGGCATCGACGATGGTCACGTCTCGATCCGGCCCGACCCCGCCCAGGAACCGGGCGATCACCTCGAGCGGGCGCTGCGTGGCCGACAGACCGATGCGCTGCGCACGGGGCGGGGCGCGGTCGGGGTCGCCCGGTCGGTCGGTGTCTCGTAGTCGGTCGGTGTCTCGTAGTCGGTCGGTGTCTCGTAGTCGGTCCAGGCGCTCCAGGCTGAGCGCCAGATGGGCGCCGCGCTTGGTGCCGGCGATAGCGTGGACCTCGTCCACGATGACGTGCTCGACACCGCGCAGGATCTCGCGCGCCGCGCTGGTCAGCAGCAGGTACAGGCTCTCCGGGGTCGTGACCAGGATGTCCGGCGGGCGACGGACCAGGTCGCGCCGTTCCTCCACTGGCGTGTCGCCGGTCCGACTCGCGACAGAGATCTGCGGGGCGGGTTCGCCGCGGCGCCCGGCCGCCAGCCCGATCCCCGTGAGCGGGGCGCGCAGGTTGCGCTCGACGTCATAGGTCAGCGCCTTGAGCGGCGAGATGTACAGGACACGGACGCGCCCGGGGCGATCGCGGGTTCGGGGCGGACTGGGGTCGACCACGAGGCGGTCGAGGCACCACATGAAGGCGGCCAGGGTCTTGCCGCTCCCCGTCGGGGCGTGGATGAGCGTGTGGGCACCGGCACTGATCGCCGCCCAGCCCTCCGCCTGGGCCCGCGTCGGTGCCTCGAAGCCCGCCTCGAACCAGTCGCGAACGGCCGGCGAGAAGCGGGCCAGGGGGTCGGCGTCGATGGTCGCGCTCACGGGACGGCGAGTATAGGACGCGCTATCAATTCCGACCATCCGTTCTAGTCGAATCGGGGCGCCACCGCCCGGCCGCCGACCGCTGTTCGCGATCCCCTGCCACGGCCCCCGCTCGCGATCTCCCGCGACTGCCCCGCTCGCGATCACCCGTCACGGCCCCCGCTCGCGATCCCCTGCCACGGCCCCCGCTCGCGATCACCCGTCACGGCCTGTCCGCAGCCCGCAGTCCGCGCCACCGCGACTGCCGCGCTCGCGATCCCCGTCACGACCTGTCCGCAGCCCATGGTCCCCCGCCTATGTCGTCTGGTTGACGACGATTTCCAACAAGGCCTCCCCGTCAGGGATCAAGTGCCGTCGTCACGACGACAATGAGGTCGAGAGGGCGCATCCGGCGATGCGATCATCGCCACAGGGACGTCATCCCACTCAGGGAATGCCCTAACGGACCTGGTCACACCGGCCTCGTTCTGAATCGTCGTCCGTGGGACCTCATGCACGTCCCGAGCCGGCCCTCGGAAGCGACTACGAACTGCTGGGAGTCGACCACGAACTGCTCGCAGTCGACCGCAAACGTCTCGAAGTCGACCAACGACCTTCTCGGTGTCGACCAACGACCTTCTCGGTGTCGATCACGACAAACGCTTGGCGAATGGCCGCATACGCCGCAGATAAGGCCCGCATGCTGGAATCGGACGATGACGACCGACACGCGGCGTACGAAGCCTCGATCCCACGCGAGCCATCTGACCCACCACAGCCGTGGAACCTCGAACGGTCGGCAGACACAACTGGTGATCGACACCGTGTTTCGCGACCTCGATCGACTCTGCCAGGACCTCGGTCTGACGCATCGGGCCCTGGCGAGGCGCGCCCGGCTCGACCCGGGTTTCGTCGGCCATCTCTTCGAACGGCGACGTGATCCGTCGGGCGCGACCCTCGTGGCACTTTGCGAGGCCGTCGGA
>CAYNGM010000446.1:0-1967 GCA_964396565.1 uncultured Anaerolineaceae bacterium
CACGCCCCCTCCAGGATCCCGCCCGTGCCCCGGTCACGGCCGCGGTCCTCGGGGCGCTGCTCGCTGCCTACGACGCCGATCCAGTCGACGGCGAGTCGTTCACGTTCCTGATCCGCACCGACCTCGACGACCCCACGACGAGCCTCCGTTCGCTCGTGGTTGCCGGTCGGCGCCGCTTGCCGCCGAGCTCACTGTTGCGTTCGGGGGCGGGCACGGTCGATCCGTTCCTGCTTCGCGCCTCCGCGCTGGGCAGTACATGGCGTGCCCGGCATGGCGGTGCGCACGGTGCCGCCTACCACCTCGTCGGCGGTGGCTCGCTGCCCATCGCGTCGGGGCTTCCGGTGGTGGTCACGCTGCTCGATCTCGCACCGTGGGAACTGAGCGAGGCGTTCACCGCCAGCCCGGCGGCGCGGTTCGCCCTTCGCCTGCGGACCCAGCAGCTGCGCGAGGCGGATGTCGTCATCGTTGGCACGGAGGCTGTCGCTCGTGCGGCGCGACGCCGTCTGCGCCTCGTCCCGGAACGTGTGCGGGTCGTGGGGTTCGCGCCACGCGCGGGGTTCCGCCTGGACCGTGGCGGGGCGGGCGAACCTGACCCGATCATCGCCGCGGTCGGTCTCGAACCGGGTCGCTATCTCGTCTACCCGGGGCGCTATGACATCCGCCAGGACCTGACGACACTGTTGCGTGCCCTGGCCCGACTCGCTGCGACGGGACGACCGGTGAGCCTGCCTGAGGCCGCACCCTGGCCGCCGCGGGTCCTGTTCGCCGGCGCGAGCCCGGACGACCGGGCATCGCTCGCGCGTGCCGCCGCACGTGAGGGTGTCGGTGATGTCATCAGCTACAGCCCGCCGCTCTCCGACGATCGGCTGGCGGCGGTCCTCCGTGGGTCGCGAGCGGCGCTGCTCCCCGTGGTGTCAGAGGCGACCGGCCTTGCGGCGATCGAGTCGGTCGCGACCGGGACTCCGGTGATCGCTTCGGCGGTCGGGGCACTCCCCGAGCTGGTCGGTCCGGCCGGGGTGCTGGTGGAACCACGTGATGTCGAACGGCTGGCGGTCGCCCTGCGCACGATCTGGACCGACGATGCGCTGCGTGACCGGGTGGCCGCAGCAGCCCGAGAGCGGACGACCTGGGACCGGCGCACATGGGCCGACGTGGCCGATGGCACCCGACGCATCTATGCCGAGGTCGGGAGCTGGCCGGCTGGCTGACCGCCTCCTGCCGGCCGTCGTGCCGTCCGGCTGGTCACAGCTGACCGCCGTCGACCGGTCTATCGATCGCCGTCAGCCGCCGGAGGCGCTGGCCCCGGCGCTCGGTGACGTGCTCGGGGACGGACTTGCCGGCGGCGTGTCCGATCCAGGTGTGATCGAGACCGCGTAGGAGCGCGGGATCACCTGCACGAAGGTCTGGCCGGCGGTGAGCGTGACCGGTTCGCCCGACTTCGTGTAGAAGATGGTCGGTTTGGTCATCCCGGCCTTCTTCCAGGTACCGTCGATGCGCCGACCGTTGGTGAACACGATCGCCTTGCCGCTCCCGATCAGGTCGGCCTCGAGTCGATGCTTGCGATCACCAAGGGGCTTGAAGTCCACGTACATGATCACCACGTTCCTGGGCGCGATCCGCTCACCGTTCGCGGCGTCGAACTGCTTGCCCTCGCCGGAGACCGAGCGCTTGTAGGTGTTGTCGGAGCGGGCATAGCGATAGGTCACGAGGTTGGCCGGATAGCGGATCCGGATCGAGCCGCCATACGGGCGTGTCTCGAGCGGCGCATCGGGTGCGAACTGCCAGACCGGCTCGTATGTGCCATCGACCGCCTTGCGCACCTTGGCCAGCTTGCGCAGTGTCGCGCCATCCGTGTAGACGTTGTGCGGCGATCGACGCTCCCTGATGCGATGGAAGTAGCGTCCGCCGTAGCGGAACTCGTTGGCGTCGAAGACGTACTGCCCGTTGCCCTTGGCGCGCAGCGTCGC
>CAYNGM010000447.1:0-1966 GCA_964396565.1 uncultured Anaerolineaceae bacterium
ACCATCTCGTCGGCGATGATCGCCCAGTCCGCGGCGACCATCTCGGCCGTCGCCGAGCTATGCGGGACCCAGGTGGAGGCATAGCGCGCGATGCGTCGCAGGACCGGCCGGATCGTGTCCACCTGCTGCCCGTAGATCTTCTCGGATGGCTGGGTGCCGCCACCGATCCAGATCGGCGGGTGCGGGCGCTGGACCGGCTTGGGCTCGATCGACAGGTCGGTGAAGCGATAGAACTGGCCCTGGTAGGTGACGTGGTCGGCCGCCCACAGCGCGGTCACCGCCTCGAGCATCTCGTTCATCCGCCGGCCCCGCTCGCGATACGGGATGCGCAGCGCCTCGAACTCGCCCTCGTGCCAGCCGACGCCGACGCCAAGGATCGACCGACCGCCCGACAGCACGTCGAGTGTCGCCCACTCCTTGGCGAAGGCCACCGGATCGCGGAACGGGAGGACCAGAACTAGCGTGCCGAGCCGGATGGTGCGGGTCACCCCGGCGAGTGCCGAGAGCAGCGCCACGGGTTCCAGCCACGTGGTGCGATAGGCCGGCGGCGCCACCAGCAGGTGATCGATGAGCATGGCGCTCTCGAACCCGAGGTCCTCGGCGTGACGCAGATACGCGCCCATCTCCTGGAGGCTCGACGTGCGCTCGCCGAGGGCGAAGCTGGGAAGGCGCAGCCCGAAGCGCATCGGTCAGTGACTCCCACCGCCGAGCGCCGCTCCGCGGACGATCGTCGCCGCCCGTGATGCCGGCGCCGTGTTCCGGCTGCGTCCGATGACCGGCTTGCCGTCGATCAGGACCATCGAGATGCCCGGGATGTCACCGTTGGCCAGCGCGTCCATGGCCGTGTCTGCGACCGACCCGACGGGGGCATCGGCGATGACGACGTCAGCCGCTCGACCAGCGGCGATCACACCCGTGTCCAGCCCGTGGACGCGGGCCGTATTGCCGGTGGCCAGGGCGATCGCCCGCGCCGGGTCCATCGGGCCGAGCGAAGCAAGGTGGGCGATCAGCCGCAGGATCCCGAGCGGCACGACGCCGGTCCCCGACGGGGCGTCATTGCCCAGGATGACCCTGCCGAGCTGCTCCCTCGCATCGGCGAGACGAAGAGCGATCAGCGCCGTGCGGCCGTTGCCGCAGTGGACAAGTTCGAGGGCGATCTCGGATGGACCGGCGACGAGCGCGGCGATGTCCGACTCGGAGAGTGAGGTCGTGCCGCCGTTGATGTGGCCCGCGATGTCGGGGCGGGCGGTCAGTACATCGGCTGCGGTGATGGCCGCTGAGCCGGGCAGTGACGGACCACCGGTGTGGTAGGTCGAGACCATCCCGTTGGCGCGCGCCCAGCCGACCATCGGCGCAGCATCCGCCCCGCTCTTGATCGATCCGAGCCCGATCTCCCCGATGAGCCGGACACCGGCCGCCCCGAGCTCCGCGAAATCAGCCTCGGTCAGCCCGTGCTCGAGGATCGGGGCGCCGGCGATGACCTTGACCCCGCCGGGGCGCAGGTTCCCATAGGCGTGTGCGACCGCGATGGCCAACGCCTTGAGGCCCACGATGTCCCTGGGTCGGCCGGGGGTGTGCGGTTCGCCGGCCGAGATCATCGTGGTGACACCGCCGTGGAGCGACGACTCGATGAAGTCGAGCATGCGCTGACGCGGCGTGAAGTCGCCGAGGACCGGGTGCGCGTGGGAATCGATCAGCCCGGGCAACACGGTCGTCCCGCCAGCGTCGATGACCGCTTCGGCATCGCCGGGATCGATACCCCGTCCGACCTCGACGATACGCCCGTCCTCGATGACGATCGAGTCGGCGTCGAGACGCGGCGCCGCCAGGTCACCCGAGGCGATCGCTCCGATGCCGGTGATGACGGTGCCCACGTCCGTCGCGGTCAGTGCAGGCCGTCTTCGCCGACGATGTCCGCCACCCGGTGACCACCGACCCGGGCGAACGGCCGACCGGCACTCGCGAC
>CAYNGM010000448.1:0-1945 GCA_964396565.1 uncultured Anaerolineaceae bacterium
CGGTGCAGTGGGCCTGACGATCGCCGGCGCCATCCTGGGCGCGGTCATCTGAACACCAGCTCCAGCCTGCTCTTCCACCACTGCGCAGCCAGGGGGGTGCGATGCAATCGGACACCTACATTCCGCGCCGACTCGACGACCAGTGGAAGCTCGGCTTCTGGGATGCCGACGTCGCATTCCCCTTCGTCTTCGCGCTCTTCGTCGGCTACCTGTCCAGCAGCAAGGTCGGCTTCGCGCTCTGCGCAAGCGTCGGCCTGTTCCTCAGCCGCTGGGTCTCGCGCACCAAGGCGGACAAGCACCCGGCGTTCGCGATGCACTGGGCGTACTGGGCCCTGCCGACCAATCCGCTGACGGGCCTGAGGGCCACGCCGCCCTCGCACCTGCGCCGCATGGTCGGCTGAACCTGCGGAACACGGACCATGGACTTCGAACGTCACCAGAACGACCTGCGCGTGCAGCGCAAGGCGAACCGTACGCTGGGCGCCATCGTCGCCCTGCTCTCGCTGTGCCAGTTGCTGTCGCTGGGCGTCATCGCCGGCATGGTCGGCAGCGAGCGAACCATCATCGTGCCGCCCAGCATCGACAAGACCTTCTGGGTGACGCGGGACAAGGCGAGCACCGAGTACCTGGAACAGATGGCCGGGTTCATGACCTGGCTGGTCCTCGACGTGTCGCCGTCGACCATCGACTGGAAGCGCAACGTGCTTCTCAACTACGTCGCGCCGGACCGGCACGCGGCGATGAAGACACAGATGGATCTGGAGGCCGATCGGCTGCGCAGCAACAACGCGTCGACTTCGTTTCTGATCCAGCAGCTCACCGCCAACGACAAGGATCAGTCGGTCCTCGTGATCGGCCGCCTGCGCCGGCAGATCAACGGCAGCGATGTCGGCGAGCCCGAGACGCGGGCCTACCAGACCCAGTTCGAGTACACGGGCGGCCGTGTGCATGTCAGGACCTTCAAGGAGGTGCCCTATGGTCAAGCCAGCCAGGCCCATCAGACTCGCCTCGGCGCTGCTGATCCCCGCGCTGTGGTTCGCTGAGCCGCGGATCGCCGCCGCCCTGCAGGTGGTCGAGGCCACCGACGGGGTGACGGTCGAAGCCGTGCTGGCGATCAAGGAGCCGACCCGCATCCGCATCGATGGTGCGTCGATCACGAACGTGTTCGGCAACATCTACTCGAGCAACTGCGGCGCAGCGGTCTCGACGCAGCCGGGCACCGGCAGCACACCCGTACTGCCTCAGACCAATCCGGCCGGCGAGATCGTGCTGGAGTGCGATGCAGACAAGGGCGAGATCTATGTCCGGCCGGTCGGCGGCCTGGGCAAGCCGGTCAACCTGTTCATCTCCTCGCAGCACGCGACCTACACCTTGCTGCTGCGCCGGTCGGACACGCCCGCGGACACGATCGTCATCCGCGACAGGACGCCGCGGCAGGCACGGGCCGAACAGGCAGGTCCTGCGCCCGCCTCTCGTCAGTCCATCCACATCCGCTCGCTCAAGGCGATGCTGGTGGCGATGGCTTCCGACAGTGTGCCGACCGACGTCCGCGTGGAGGAAGTCAACCGGCCGATCCAGCTGTGGGTCGAAGCCCGCTTCGCGATGACCCGCGTCTACGAGGGTCGCGGTCTCATCGGCGAGCGCTACCTCCTGACGAACATCAGCAGCCAGAACATGGTGCTGGCCGAGCAGGAGTTCGATCGCGAGACAGGTGGCGTGCTGGCGGTGGCGATCGAGAACCACAACCTGCGCCCGGGTGACAGCACGACGGTCTTCGTGATCCGTCAGGGTGGCTGACCATGGGCCCGAGCATCAGGGACCGCGCGTCCACGCTCATCGAGCGGATGTCGCCGCGCGCGCGTCAGTGGGCGACCATCGGCGCCATCTCGGCGGTGGCCGTCGGCGTGCTGTGGACCGTGTTCGCGATGGGTTCCGGCGACTCGCC